>JAPKDI010000001.1 GCA_026421105.1 Alphaproteobacteria bacterium
GTTCGGCGCCCCTAGAGCATCACGTCTCCGCCATTGGGGCTGATCGTTTGTCCCACCATGTGGCTTGCCTCGTTGGACGCAAGATAAACGAAAGCAGGCACAATCTGATCAACCCGGCCTAGGTCACCCTTCGGGATCATTGCTTTGATCGTTTTGATGTGATCTTCGTCAAGCGCGTCGAGAATGGGGGTATAGGTTGCTCCCGGCGCCACGCAATTGGCATTGATGTCGCGATCACCAATCTCGCGGGATAGCGATCTTGTGAAGGCAATAATTCCCGCCTTCGCTGCGCAATAGTGGCTCATACCCGCAGAACCGAGATAGCCCAGCTGCGAAGCGGTGTTGACGATTTTTCCTGAACCTTGCTTGTACATGTGCGGCAGCACAAATCGCGTGACTAGAAAGACGCTGCGTAGATTCACGCTAATCATTTCGTCCCACATCGCAACCGGCATCTTGTCAACCGGCGCGCCCGATGCGATCCCTGCGTTGTTGACCAAGATATCAATCTGTCCGAGGCGCTTGAGCGACTCTTTCACTAAGCGACGAACCGCCGCTTCTTTGGAAACGTCGGCCTGGACGAGGTAGGCCTTACCGCCCGCTTTTCTGACGGCCGAAGCAACTTTCTTGGCGCCCGCTTCCTGCTGCTTATTGGGGAAGTTGATGACGACATCGGCACCTTCTTTTGCGAAGGCCACTGCAACTCCGGCGCCAATTCCGCTGGATGCACCGGTTATCAGTGCCTTCTTGCCTTTTAGCCTGCCTGCCATGCTTTATCCCCTTTTCTCATTTCTTGGTTTGGGTACGGTAACAAAAATATGCCCCGCCGAGGCGAGGCGAGGCAAGTTAGAACGGTGGCGCCGACGGACAAGCCGCCGGCGCCAGTATTCTACGACCTATTTACTTAGGTCGTACCACCGGATGGAGTTATCCGGATGCCACTTAATGCCCTTGATTTTATCGTTGAACGCCCACTGGGTTTTGAACTCCACCACCGGGATCCATGCAACATCATTAGCCAAAATCTCTTGAACCTCGGCTGCTTGCGCAGTCCGCTTCGCCGCATCACCCTCAACCAAGGCCGATGCATAGAGTTCATCAACTATCGGATTTGAGTAGTTGACCATCGTGTTAAGGCCACCCTTCTCCTGAGAGACGAAAAACAAGAGGAAGCCGTATACGGCATCAGGCGCAATTGGCTTTTCCTGATCGTTGACAGCGAATGGCAGATCTTTCTTTACAAGCTGCCGATCCCCGTACTGGGTCTGAGGCATTGGATCCAGTTGAACCGTGATCCCGATCTTCGCCAGGTTACTTTTGATCAACGTCACGACGGGCCCAAGCTGCGCTTCCTTTTCCGTAATGTAGGAAAGATAGAACGCGTCTTTAAACTCCTCGAGCCCTTTTCCGCCTGGATAGCCTGCCTTCGCTAGAAAATCCCTCGCCTTATCCAAGTCCTCGTCATAGAGCGTCGACGGTTCATGGTAATCGATGTACGAGCTAGGAATTATTCCCTTCCATTTTTTTGCGTCACCGAAGTAAGCGTCACGAATGATCGAGTCATATGGAATTGCATGAGCGATCGCTTTACGAAGGTTAACGTTGTCGAATGGCGGCGTCTTATAGTTCATATGAACGAAGAGGTTCTCGTTCCCAAGGACCCCCGCGACCTTGACCCCTTTAGCACCGCGCAAACTATTGAACTGCTTGGGAGTAACTCTCTCGATTAGGCTAGCAGCGCCCGAACGCAACGATACGACGCGGTTCCCAGCTTCAGGAACCTTCAGCATCACAACACGCGTAAAGAAGGGCTTACCGCGGTAGTAATCGGGGTTTGAAACTACCTCAAACCGGTCACCCTTTTCCCACTTTGCCAAACAATACGCGCCAAAACCTGGCGCATTTTTGTTGTCGTTATATTTGTGGCTCCATGGATCGTCAGCAGTTGCATTCTTTTCCATGGTCTCTTTGTCGTAAATGTACAGACCAAAAACTGTTAGCACGTGCTGAAACAAAGCATTCGGGGCCGACTGGCGAATCGTGACCGTATATTGGTCGATCTTCTGAACTTCGTCCCCGAGCACCTTTGCTTTTTTGGCATCGTCACTGTCACCAAATACAGCCGGCGTGAAATTGTCGACCGAGCCAACATTCGACAGGAACCAACCGATCGGAGCGGCACCCGAAACCGATTTTGCCCGCTGAAAGGTATATATGACATCGTCAGCATCGAAGGTTGCGCCGTCACAGCCCTTCACACCGCGCCGCAGATTAAATGTCCACGTTAGGGTTGACGCGTCATACGACCACGACTCGGCAAGGCGCCCCTCGAACTGCGTGTAGTCGTGAATAATCACGCCCTCGTCGTTGACGCCCTTTTCCTTGTAGTAGATCAGTGGCTCAAGGAGATTATCAACGCCCGTCTGCGTCGCCGGAATGGCGATCGAAGCACCGTCATAATCCAGCCCTGCTGGCACGTCCTCAGCCAAGGTGAGTAGGTTTTCGGACAAAGCCGGCCCCACGGTCAGGCCAAACGCCAACGCCGCGGAGCCCAATAGCCCAGCTAATCTATTCATTAATAATCCTCCCAATTAATTATTGACCCGCAAAAATCTGCGGGCATTCTCCCTAGTTTACTGGCGAATAGTCATACCAGTGGATCGTATTATCAGGGTGCCACGTGACACCCTTGATCTTGTCGCTGATGGCCCAATTGGTCTTGAACTCCACGACCGGAACAACCGCAACGTCAGCCATCAACTGATCTTGAATTTCGGCCAACAGGGCGTTTCGTTTGGAGATATCCCCTTCGACCAGCATTTCGAAGAACTTTGAATCAACGAGGTCGTTTGCATAGTTCATCGAATTTAGAATGCCGCCCTTCTCTGTCGAGACGTACGAGAGCTGGACTGCATAGCCAGCGTCCACACCAATCGGCTTGACGTGATCAGTCAAACCCAGCGGGAGGTCCTTCTTCACCAACTCGCGGTCGCCGTACTGTGTAGCCGGGATCGGATCAAGCAGCAGCGGAATGCCAACTTCTTCAAATGCAGACCTCAACACGGTTGCCACAGGGCCCAATACAGATTCACGTTCGGACTGGTAGGTGATCCTGAAGGAGTCAGAAAATTTCTCCAAACCCTGACCATTCGGAAAGCCGGCCTCAGAAAGCAACGCTTTGGCTTTACCCGGATTGTATTCGTACTGCGTCGACGACTCATGGAACCCAGGATAACCCGACGGGATGGCTCCCGCCCATTTCCGCGCCTGTCCGAAGTAGCCAGTCTGAATCACGCGGTTGTACGGAATCGCGTGAGCGATCGCTCGCCGGACCCGAACATCATCGAAGGGCTTCACATTGAAGTTCAGATGTAGGAACAGGTTTTCGTTGCCAAAGGTCCCTAACACTTTGACGTTATCAGCGCGCTTGAGGCTGTCGTATTCTTTGGGCGTCAAGCGCTCAACGATGTGCGCCTGACCGGACCGCAAAATCACTGCGCGGTTCGAGCTTTGTGGCACTTTACGAATGATAACCCCGTCAAACGCGGCTTTGCCGCGATAGTAGTCTGGGTTCGCACGCACGCGCATTTCTTCGCCTTTGCGCCAGTCCGTTAGACACCAAGGCCCAAAACCCGGAGCGTTTTCGTTGTTGTTGTAGGTGTGACTCCACTTGTCATCCGCCGTCGCGTGATCCTCCATCGTCTCTTTATCGAGGATGTTGCTGGCAAAAATCGTGAGGACCGGCAGGAAGAGCTGGTTCGGTGCCGACTGACGAATAGTAACGGTGTAGTCGTCGATCTTCTTGACTTCGTCGCCAAGCTTTTGTGCATCGCCGCCGCCGAACACGGCCGGCGTAAACCCGTCTACCGATGACACGCTGGCTAAGAACCAACCAATTGGCGCGGCGCCGGAAACAGTTTTAGCGCGGGCATAAGTATAAATCACATCGTCCGCGTTGAACGCTTGGCCGTCGCATCCCTTGACGCCGCGCCTCAACTTGAGCGTCCAAGTCAGCGTGCTCTTGTCGAACGACCAGGATTCAGCGAGGCGACCTTCGAACTTCTGGAAGTCGAGCAACTGGACGCCTTCACCGTTCACCGGACCGTTCTGAAAGTAGACGAGCGGATCAAGCAGATTGACGATGCCGGAGTAGGACTGGATCGTCGACGACGTGGGCCCGTCAAAATCAAGGCCGGCCGGAACGTCGTCCGTGAGAACCAGAAGCTGAGCGGAGTAGGCAGAAGCGACAAAACTAAGCGTGAAACCAAACACAGCAAGTGAGCGTAGCAATGACGAATTCATAACGGGCCCCCACGATTTATATTTGTTCATCTAATTAAAGATTTTCGTTACCTCTTTCCGCTACGTCAAGGGCAACCTGAGCCGGAGCGCGAAACCATTCTCGGCTTTGCAGGGAGCGACCGCCGTTGGCCTAGCCCTGCCCGTTTTCGCAGAATATCGATCGTCGAGCCGTCGAAATGGCCGAACTTCCAAGTGCGGCGGGTTAGCGCTCGGCGCCAAACAAGAACCAGGCACCCGCACCGCCAAAATCGCCGGCTTGAAACAAGCTCGTGCGACCCTTGGCATATTCCTCGCCAATCGCGCTGGGCTGCACTTTTGAAAAGCAGTTCGCTTGCTCAAAGCCTTGCTTTGCTGCGAACGCTACCAAATCGAGATCCTTCAGCGGGCCCCAAAACGGCTCATTGTTGTTGTATGTGTCCCAATCAAGAATGAACTGATCGTAAGGATCCATCCCCTCAAATGTCGGGGTCTCGGCGTGGACCATCACCCCACCCGGGCGCAGCAGGCGATGGCATTCGGCAAAAATATTTGCCAGCGCCTTGTGCGAGGTTTCGTGCATCAAGATATGTGAAACGATAAGGTCGAAGTGCCCGTCGGGATAGTCCGTGGCTTCGGCATTTTGTTGAGAGAAGTGAACCGCCTTGCCCATCGACTCGGCGCGAGCGTGCCCGTAGCGAACGAACGGCCCAGCAATATCAAGCGCATGAACCTCTGCGCCTGGAAACGCGTCGACATACGGCAACGTGCTGTGACCGACAGAACAGCCGAGGTCGAGGATCTTTTTTGGTGACAGTGCCGGTCGGTTCTGGCGCAAATAGGAGAGAACGGTCTCCCCCATATCCTCGTTGTACGCCCCCATACGTCCCATCGAGTAGAGGAACACGCCGGGGTCAAAGACTGCGCCCGGTAAGACGTCATCCTCAATCAATTCATTGTGGTACCCACCGGGCAGGCAGTGAACACTGATCGCCGACATGTACCCCGGAATCTCGATCGTCGGATTGGTACGCAGCGTTCCTTTCCGAGCGTCGCGGCGTGCTCGCTTCGCCCGCGCCGCTAGGTCGTCAATTTGACGTAGCGCGACCGCACTCTGCGTGTCCTGCTTCATCTCTTGGCTTGTCCGCTGCAGTGAACTCCAAGTCTGGTAAGTAGCGTCGCGCGCCATGCCTCGGCGCACTTCTTGGCGATTCACCGGCTCGTGGCCAAGGCTGCGCAGGAGCTCCGGCTTCACCCGAGCGTCATAGACGGTGCGCAGATTTGCCGAGATGTTACCGGCCAAATGAAGCTTAAGACCAGACACAAACATCTGACGTGACGATTCATCGTGAGTGTTATCGGGCAACATCGGGTGTTTGCCTTGGCGCTCCATCATCTTCCTAGTCCTCGCAGTCTAGTTGTGCCCCAGATTCCTATTATAGCTCAGCGAGCCGCAACTATGGTAACCCATGGTTCCATTGATCGACCCTAGGCGCCTGTGTATAGCTAAGCGAAACGAGCCGCGGTCAATGACGGCAACTTTGCGGGGAGACGTATGGACGAAACGCCGAACTCGGAAGGTATTCTTGCGCGAGCGGACGTCCTTTTGGACCGCGCCCTCTACTACACCTCCGCTCTTCTCCTGATCGCGACAGCAACAGTCGTCATATACACTGTAATTGGACGCTACATCTTCAACAGCTCACCGCTTTGGGCTGAAGACGTGCCAAGGGTTTTCTTTCTTTGGATGACCTATCTCGGCATTGCCGTAGCCACACGACGGGGTCAGAATATTCGGGTCACCTTCTTCATCGAGAAGATGCCTCCGAAGCCACGATTCTACCTCGACATGTTCATGCATTGCTGCGTACTGATCATGCTGATCACCATTCTGTGGAATGTCTGGCCGCTAATTCGCTTGAACCTTGCCGGCACGATGCTTTCGACAGGATGGTCCGACTCGGTTAGTTGGTTTCCCCTCCCTGTTGGGGCCGCGCTCATGTTGATGTACCAAACTCGCCAAGCGCTGCAGAGCTATCGCGACTTTTGCAGCGGCAAATACCAAGGGAAAACTCCTGACCTGAATGAAGCGGGAGACGACTGATGCTTCTCGTCAGCATGCTCGCACTGCTTTTCGTCTTCTCCTTAATCGGCATGGAGATCGGCTGGGCCATTGGCTTCGCCGCGTTCGGGTATCTGGTCCTTTCGGCGTTTGAGCCATTCGGCACCCCGATGATTCTGTTCTCGCAGATGATGGTGGCAGGGCTCGACAGCTTCATATTGGTCGCCATTCCCCTCTTCATTTTTGCCGGCGAATTGATGAACCGGTCTGGCGTGACCCAACGGATTATCGGCCTGGCGGCGGCACTCGTCGGTCACATTCGTGGCGGCCTGGCCAATGTCGGGGTTGTTGCGAATTTTATTATGTCCGGGATTTCGGGCTCTGCGCTTGCCGATGCGGCAGCGACCGGTACCGTCTTGATACCCGCCATGAAGGAGCGCGGCTTCCCGCCGGCGTTCTCAGCCGCAGTGATCTCGTCCGCCGCCACAGTTGGCCCGATCATCCCACCCTCAATTTCCTTTGTCTTGCTCGGTGCAATCGTTGAGGTCTCGGTCGGGCGCCTCTTTATGGGCGGCGTAATCCCGGGCTTCATCATGTTTGTTTCGATGTTCGCCCTGACCTATTGGATCAGTCGCAAGAATAATTACCCGATCGAAGAGAAGGCCACATTCGTTCAGCAACGTGTCGCGTTCTCGGATGGGTTTCTCGCTCTCCTCGCCCCCGCCTTTGTTGTTGGCAGTATCGTCTTCGGAATCGCCACACCGACCGAAGCGGCAGCGGTCGCCGTCTTCTACACGTTGTTCTTAGGCGTGTTTGTTTGGCGGAGCCTATCCATTCGCAGCATCATTGAAGCCGCCGGACTGGCCGCGATTTCGTCGTCGGTCATCATGCTCACCGTCGCGACTTCTCAGATATTTGCGTTCTTGGCCGTGCGGGAAAAACTCGGCGAGATCCTGACGAACGCCATGCTGAGCGTGTCGGATAACATCTACGTACTTTTGCTGATGGCGAACATCCTGATGTTGTTCCTGGGGATGTTCATGGAAATCCTCCCCATCATGCTGATCTTGGCCCCCATTCTGTTCCCACTCTTTATGGGTATGGGGGTCAGCGACGTACACCTCGGGGTGGTTATGGTGCTGAACCTGATGATCGGGATGATCACACCACCGATTGGCCTCAATCTCTTTGTTCTATCGGCCATTTCCAAGGTCGGGGTCATTGAGATCTTCCGCTACGCTGTCCCCTATTTCGTGACTTTGCTGGGGGTTCTGATGTTGATCACTTATGTCCCACAGCTCACTCTGTTCCTTGCGGATCTTGTAATTCCTGTGGAATAGTAACTACGAGCCGAACAAAACGGTACACACCTAGGGAGGAAGTAACACATGACCGATTTTCATATTACTCGCCGTGACGCCATCAAAGGCGGCGCCGGCGTTGTCGCCGCTGGTACTGTAATGGGCGTCCCCAGTGTCGCTCTAGCAGGGAATTTCAAGTACGGAACCGCTGCGGGCCCAACCTCTATCTCAGCACGCGCCGCCACCGAGTTCTTCAAGACAGTATCCGAGCGCACAAATGGCGATGTCGTCTTTGAAGTATTTGCTGGCAACCTGGGTGTTGGCGAGAAAGAACTTATTGAAGGTGCGTCAATTGGCACAGTCGACGGCGCTGGCACTGCCTACACAGGTACTCGCGAGTTCGATGCCTTTTATTCACCCTATTTCTTCCGCGACAGTGAACATGCCTTCCGCGTAGCTAATGGCATTCTCAAGGAGCAGACAACCAAGGTTCTGCTAGACCGCTACGACGTACACTTCCTAGGTATCGGCCGAGCTGGCCCATGGAACCTCATTCTACGTGAGAAAATCGATAGCTTTGCAGATCTGAAAGGTATGAAGATCCGTGCCTCCTCTATTGAGGGGCAAGTCGTAGGCCTTAAGGCCGTCGGGGCAGAACCCACCGTCATCGCATTCAACGAGCTATACGGTGCCCTACAACAAGGGATTGTGGACGGCGCTTCTACACTGGCCTCCATTATGATGCCGATGAAATTTAATGAAGTATGCAAGTACATCGTAAAGAATGAATTTGGCTGGGGTCTCGATAAGTTTTTTATTAGCTCTCGCATATGGAATTCTTTTGGTAAGAAGAACCAAGATATAGTCCAAAACACTTTCACGGAGATGGAGCCAAACCTTTACGCCAAGCGAGTGGCCGATGAACTTCCAGGTGAATATGTCAAGTGGGAGAAGGCAAACGGACCCGGCACCGTCCTGAGTCTGGACGTGTCAGAAGCTCAAGCGGCAATGGCCCCAGCTAACAAAAAACTGGCCAACGACATCTTTGGTCCCGGCACGTGGGACAAGATTGTGGCTGCATAATAATTAGCTACTTGCTACACGACCTTGGACGGGGCGCTCTTCGGAGCGCCCCTTTTTTTTGCTTAACCACGTTTGGCGACGCTAGGTGCTGCTCCGCTCGGATAACTTGGGTTCGGAATACAAATACACAGATGACGAAACGGCTCCTCGCCCAAGACCCGCCACACCACACGGCACCCACGTGGCAACAGGTAGACCGACCCCGCCTCCGCAATCACTGTCCCCGTCTCCTTCATAAGTGGCGGAAGGTGATACGTCATCTCCGCGCGACCCTTGGTAACGTAATGCACTTCGTCGTGGCTCAGCGTCCAGACAATGTCGGGGCCGGGATAAAAATCTTCAAAATTGATCTGTGTGGCGGGTTCGTTGATGCCTGTATTGACGGCGCGATAGCGAGACCCGTCAACAAATGGAAACACTTTGTCCGGCGCCGTGTCGAGATCTGAATCATCGACGTTGTACAATCCGAAACCTGACCATTTAATAGCGTCCAAGGTTACCCCTCCCATTCATTGGATGACGGCATGCCAAACACACCAGACTTCACCGCTATGATCCATTTAAGCTACACGCTGCGTCCAGGGGTCGACACCGTCGAGTACGGGGATTGGCTTCGTGAAGTCGACAATCCGTTTTTCAATGGTGTCCCGGGGATTGCACGCTACACAAACTGGGAAATAACGGAAGCTGCGACGCCAGTCCCGTTTACCCATTTCGACTTCATGGGCGTTGACAGCGTCGAGGCCGCGACTGATGTCTGGCAGCGCCAAGACGTCAAAGACTTTACCGCCGAGTGGCGGAGACTGTGGGGGATGGGACCCGAGGCGACAGACCTATCGGTCAACGCACATGTTTATCTCTTTGAGAATACCGGGCAGGCAGGCATGTCGCGGGCCAATGACGTCGTTGTCACAACGGCAACGGTCCCAATATTAACCGCGCCACCCACTGAAAGTTGGCGGCTTATTCGACCGCTCCGTGGCGAGCCACGGTTTCAGCATATGCGCGTTCAGGCTGGAAAGACGTCGGCCGCCCTCCCTGCCGGGGCTATCGCGGCAACTCTCCTGGCCGGACCGGCCTAATTTGCGTCCCGATAGAGTGATGCGAGGACGTAGCTCGAGTCGTAGACCGGGTAGTGCATCTTCAGCATGACCCGGTCGGCGTCATTGGTGCACCACATTTCAAGCCACAACGAACCGTCTAGCTCGACGTAACGCACATGTTCGGCCTCGAAGGTACCCGCTGGCACGTCGATTGTTTCAACCCCAATATATTCAGCAGTCATCGGCCATAGACCCAGCATCGGCCCAGACGCCCCGTTTGCTAGCGGCGAGCAACTGGGTATCGGGTCGATTAATTGGAGGCCCAGAGCCGGGTCCTTCTTGATGTTGGCGCAGTGCCACACGTCTGTCGAAACGGCGTGGGTGATGAAGGATTCCGGTGCCGCTGCGAGATCAAACCGCTGCGCAATGCGCCCCTCATTGGCGGTAAGCCCTTGGCATTCCGCCATCGCGCCGTCAAAGCGAAACCATGTCGACCCGATAACCTTTTCGTATTGACGAACACGAATGAAACAATCCACAGGCCTAAAGCCGGCATCAACGGTGTAGACGACGTCACGTACGATTTCGGTGTCGAATATTTCCGAACGCGCGCGGATTGTCCGCTGTCCATCACTGTGCACGGTCACGGTACAGGGCTCCTGCCCGCGCTTTGTGCCGTCTGCCGTGATGTAATCGATGTCGTAGCGCAGTTCGCGGTGCTTCATACCTGCTCCCCTTAGATGTCGTAAATGATGCCCTGGCGCTGCAGCGAGCGTGTCATCGCCGGCCACTCCGTCTCACCTCGAGGGCGGCCAATATTTTCGAATTGCTGTGCTGTCTTCTCAGCCATTTCTGCCGACGGGAGGTGCAGCGGCTGACCGGTCGCCTGCATCATTAGTTGCGCCTCGCATGCTTTCTCAAGATCGTCCATGACGCAAAACGCCTCACCAACGGTGCGACCACCGACGATCACGCCGTGGTTGCGCAGGAACATCGTGCGATGATTCCCAAGGTTCACTGCCATACGAGCGCACTCATCATCGTCTTGCGTCGGGAACCCCTCGTAGTCGTGATAAGCGATCCGGTTGTAGAACTGGATCGCGTGTTGGCTAACGGGGAGCAACCCCTCTTTGAGACCCGCAACCGCAATTCCGGGCAACGAATGGTGATGGATGACGCAATTTATGTCTGATCGCACGTTGAGAACGGCCGAATGGATAACGTATCCAGCTGGGTTCACATCGTAGGGATGAGTGGGATCGGTTTTGTTTCCATTGCGATCAATCCGGACCAGGCTCGAAGCGGTCACTTCATCGAACAACAGGCCTACGGGATTGAGCAAAAAGTCGCCGTCACTGTCCGGCACCCGGGCCGAGATGTGCGTGTTAATCCGATCGACCACGCCGAATTCGTGACACAACCGGTAGCAGGCCGCGAGGTCACATCGCACCTGCCATTCGGCGTCGCTCACGTTGCCCTTCAGATCAATATCCTGAACGTAGAAATTATCATCGGTCGTCATAAAATGCCCCCATCGGCCACGATAGGCCCGCTCCACTCACGAACTCAAGGGTTCGCCGAGCCAGGTTTGCCAGTGCGCCCACCCCTCACCTAAAGTGCCTTGAGGCACTGCAGAGACAGGATGAAGCATGGCGAATGATCAAGCAGTTCTCGGCCCCATCGTGGGCGCCACCGTTTTGGCCGTCGATCTTGACGCTGCCACTGCGCCCTATGTCGACTATCTCGGCTATCAAGTTCTGGACGTAGGAGTCGTTTCAGCCGGTCAGGCAGCCGTGTGGAATACGTCAGCGCATAGCGGCGCGGCCTACAAGGTTTTAGGGCCCGAAAGTGGTGAGCGGCAGTGGATTCGCTTTGTCGAAGCGGCGCCAGTCTCTGGCTACAAAGCAATGACGACGTACGGTTGGCACTCAATGGAAATTGTTGTTGCCGATGTTGATGCGCTTCCCGCCAAGCTTCAGGGCTCACCGTTCACCTACCTAGCGGGGCCTGCCAATTTAGGTACGTCTTCAGCTATTCGCGCCATGCAAGTCCTCGGGCGGGCCGAGGAAGTCCTCTACCTCACCCAGACGCCGACCGACGGTAGCCTGCCCCATCTGCCCGCAGCGAAAAGCTTCGTAGACCGCATCTTTATCATGCCGCTCGGCACCCCTGACATGATGGCCTCGCGGGATTGGTACATGCAGAAGTTCGCCGGCGTTGGCGAGGGAATGGTCGCACCGAATATTGAGCTTGGCTTGGTGACAAACGCAATGGATTTGCCCAAGGGGACCAAGATGGGCATCTGTACGGTCAAGCTAGCGGGCCAAACGCTGATCGAGATTGACCATTATCCAAGCGCTGCCAAGGCGCGGCCGCGCAACCCCAATAGCCTGCCGCCGGGAATCGCATCAGTTTCGTTTGCGACCGACGCGTTGAATAAAGTGGGACTGCCCTTCGTGGCAGAACCACAAGCCCTCGCCGGTGCGCCTTATGACGGCAAACGTGTCGGCGTGACGATAGGGCTCGCGGGCGAGCTCATCGAACTTGTTGAGGAATAGTTGTCGGACGTAACGGTAGCGGGCGGCGGCGGATCACCGCTTGGCCGATTGCTGTCTGTTACGATCTCGGTCTTGGACCTACCTAAGGCCGTTGACGCATACCGAACCCACCTTGGCTATCGGCTATTGGAAACAGGATACGTCACACCGGCGCTCGCGCAATCCTGGGCGGCGCCGCTAAACGCGGACGCTCGATACGGGTTGATGACACCGCCCAGCAATACCGCGGTGTCCTTGCGGTTTGTTGAAGGCTCCATCCCAGAAAAGTACCGACCATTGCGGACATTCGGTTGGGCAGCGGTGAAAATCGTCGTTGCTGATGTCGATGCGCTCAGCGTAGCGCTGTCAGGTTCCCCATTTGAGATAATTAATCCGCCAGCAGATTTAGCGTTCGGCGCTGGCGGCTTGCGCGCCATGACGGTGCGCGGGCCGGCTCAGGAGATCCTGATCTTCACTCAAATCGACCGTCCCGTGCCGGGCTACGACCTCCCCGCTGCGGTTGACCCCGTCGATCGCCCCTTCATAACGGTTCTTGCGGCAGAAGAAATTGAGAAGGCGCGCAGTTTCTACCGCGACAAGTTCCTGATCGCACCCGGGCCGCAGATTGATACTCCCATTCGAAGCCTCAACGAGGCCTTCGAGCTGGAGCCGGACGAGCACCGACGCATGACGACAATGGCGACTGCAGGCCAAAGCTACATTGAGATTGACCAATATCCAGACATGGCCTCGAAGCGCTTTGGAGACGGCGGCTACCTCGTCCCCGGGATCGCCTTGGTCACTTTTGAAGTCAACGGAATTGGCGCCTTGCCGCTCTATTGGATTGGCGAACCGAGTCCTTATGAAATGTTGCCTTATGGGTCTCGTCGCCAGGTCACGTTTTATGGCGCCACTGGTGAGTTGGTCGAACTGGTCGAAGTCAGCTAGCCACTGATCTCCGCTAGGCAGGCCTGGGCGCAAGCATCAACAATTGCCGCCGTATCAAGCCCGTAGGTTTCGTAAAGGTCCGGGATGTCGCCTGACTGACCGAACGTGCTCACCCCCAAAGGATGTACCCGCTGACCCTTAACCGAGCCGAGCCACGACAGCGTGGCCGGGGCCCCATCGAGGACTGTGACCAGCGCCGCGTTCGGTGCCAGTTGATCGAGGATGCGCTTAACGTGGGTTTGCCCAGATCGTGCACTTCCCCACTCCTTATGCAGCCTATCCGGTGATGTCACGGCTAAAAGACCAGCACCAGGAAGGTCTTCGAGAATTTCGGCATGGGCCGCAATCGCTTCAGGCGCGACCGCGCCCGAATAGACAATCGCCAGCGGCGCGCCGGGTGCCGGGGCAACCTTCCAGTACGCTCCGGCCACAATGTCCTCAGCGATAGTGGAAACGTCTCGATCGGGCTGTTCAAGAGATCGCGTCGAGAGCCGCAAATAGACTGAGCCACCATCGTCCGCCTGCATGTGCTCGAAGCCCCACCGCATGATCACGGCAAGCTCATCAATAAACGCCGGATCAAACGAAGCCAACTTGTCCTGCGCCATCCCAATCATTGGCGTCGCGATGGATTGGTGGGCGCCACCTTCAGGCGCAAGCGTCAAACCCGATGGCGTCGCGACCAACATAAACCGCGCGTCCTGATAGCAAGCGTAGTTCAAGGCATCGAGACCGCGCATGATGAAGGGGTCGTAGAGTGTCCCCACCGGCAGCAAACGTTTGCCGAAAATTGGTCCAGACAAACCCGCCGCCGCAAGAAACAAAAACAGATTGTTCTCTGCAATCCCAAGTTCGATGTGTTGCCCGTTCTGGCCCATCGACCATTTCAGCGGCGACAGGACGTTTTCGTCTTTGAACACATCGGCACGGCCGAGCCGGTCAAATATGCCGCGCTGATTGATCCAGGCGCCGAGATTCGTCGAAACGGACACGTCAGGCGAGACCGTAATGATGTGTTGCGCAAGGTCGGAATCACCTCGCCCCAATTCGTTTAAGATTTTGCCAAAGGCCTCTTGGGTGGCGGCTTTTCCACCTTGTGGCATCGGGAAGTTAGCTGGCACCGCAACCCTCGGTGCTTTGTGGTTGCGATCTGCGAGACCGAGGAATGGTGCGCGGTCGATAAATGTCTGCAATGCATCTGTGTCCACATCGAGACCGGAAAATGGTTCCCACTCGGTCCCTTCGGCAATACCCATACCGTCCCGAAACAAATTCATCTGATCGGGCGTCATGAGGCCGGCGTGATTATCCTTGTGTCCGGCGAATGGCATTCCCTTGCCCTTAACCGTGTAGGCGATGAAGCAATTCGGTCGCTCGGGGTCGGCCTGTTTGAAAGCCTCAAGTACCCGCTCCATGTCGTGCCCAGCAAGGTCGGTCATGAGTTCGCCGAGTGAATCGTCGTCGTGCTCGTCCAGCATTGACTTGATCCCCGACACTTTTCCGATGTCCTTCACCAAGTGCTCGCGAAACCCTTTCCCACCCTTGTAGGTCAGCGCCGAGTAAAGCGAGTTCGGGCACTCATCGATCCATTTCTCCAACGCATCGCCGCCGGGTTTTGCGTAGGCCGCTTCCAGTTTCTTGCCATATTTGAGCGTAATGACGTTCCAGTTCGTCGTGCGGAAAATATCATCGAAACGCCCGAAGAGACGATCCGAGACCGTCGAATCTAGGCTTTGGCGGTTGTAATCAATAATCCACCACAGGTTTCGCACGTCGTGCTTCCACCCTTCGAGCATCGCCTCCCACACGTTGCCTTCGTCGAGTTCGGCATCACCCATCAGGGAAACCATGCGACCCGGCGCTTCGTCCGTCGGGAGCATTTCTCGAGTCAGCAAGTAGTCTTGGACCATCGACGCAAACAACGTCACTGCGACCCCGAGCCCGACGGAACCCGTTGAGAAATCCACCTGATCGACATCTTTGGTGCGCGACGGATAGGACTGCGCACCGCCCAACGAACGGAAGTTCTTAAGATTGTCGACTGTTTGGCGACCCATCAAATACTGAATGGCGTGGTACACGGGGCTCGCGTGCGGCTTGACCGCGACGCGGTCGGTCGGCTGCAACTCGTGAAAGTAGAGCGCCGTAAGGAGCGTCACCAGCGAGGCCGACGAGGCTTGATGGCCCCCGACCTTCAGCCCGTCCCGGTTGGGACGAATGTGGTTGGCGTGATGGATGGTCCACGAGGAAAGCCAGAAGGACTTCTTCTCGAGCGCCTTAAGGTTGGCGAAATCGTCGGGCGCAAGCCCGGCAATGGTATTGGACTGCTGCTGTTTTGCGTCGGGCATCGTGTCCTCCTGCTGGCGCAATGTAGCCGAGCGGAACCGCGCGATGGTTGCAAAAAATACGTCAAGAACTCAATATTACGCAATTTTATTGATTGATTATAGAAAATGGCACATTTCTATGGCTAAAATTATACTCGATGCGATCGATCAGCGAATTTTGCAGCAACTCCAGGAGCGTGCGCGACAGACTAATGTCGAGGTGGCGGACGCCGTAGGCCTCTCGCCGTCCGCCTGTTTGCGCCGTGTGCGCGAACTGGAAGACCGCGGCGTGATTGCCGGGTATGTGGCCCTCGTATCACCGGCCGCCGTGGGCCTCGGTGTCTCCGTGATGCTGAACGTGACGCTTGAGCGACAAGTCGAGACGGCATTAGACGAGTTCGAAGGGCGCATCCGGGAATGGCCCGAGGTAATGGAATGCTACCTAATGACGGGTGATGCGGACTACTTGCTGCGCGTTGTCGTCGCAGACCTGCCGGCTTACGAGAAATTCTTGATGCAGCGACTGACCCGGGTTCCCGGTATCGCCAGCATCAAGTCGTCGTTCTCACTCAAACAGATCGTCCATCGTACCGCTCTACCAATGACTCATCTTGCAGCAGGCAGGAACCAATGAGCGCGCCGGCAACAATCACCGCCCTGAACCGTGTGCATACCGACCTTGAGTGAGCTGTTGAACCCGCTTATCGCAAGAAGATTACTGAGCTGGTGCCCAATGGCATCACGATCATTGGCGTTCGTGTTCCGGCGATCCGCTAGATTGCGCAGGCATGGCACCAAGCCAACAAAGATACGACACAGAAAACGGCCCTTGATCTGCTCGCTGCAGCTTTCACGCGACGGTGCCGCGAAGAATTGCTGTTCGCGCCAGTGGCGATCTCCCGACTAAAGAAGAACATGACCGCAACGCATCTAGTGTGGATCGCGCCGCTGATCGATCACACTGAGGATTGGTAGGTGCGTGACCAATTGTCCATAAACGTGATTGGTGAAATTGTTGCGGCGGACCTGGGTGAAATAGCGCGACTGGAACAATGAGCCAAGAACAAGAACCCATGGCGACGCCAGGCAGCCATCGTCGCAACCGCGGCGCTCAATCAAAAGGACCGCGAGAATGCGGCCCCAACCCTCAAGATTTGTGCTCATGTCATGACGGAAAAAGACGCTGGCGTGAAAAAGACCGTGGGTTGGGCGTTGCGAGAGGCAACTAAGAGCGACCCGAAGGCCCCTTACGATTTTTTGATTTCGTGACGAGATAAGGCCGAGCGGCGCATCCTCAACGAGGGTTCGTAAAAATTGACTGCATCACAACGCAAATCACTCCTCGATTAGATCACGTCGCTAATTCAAAACCGTTGATTGATTTCGAGGAAGTGCCCATCTGGATCCCACGCGGCCATCGAGCGCATCTTAATCGGCGTGCCTTCACGACCTTTCAGTTCTTGGTCGTACGGCGCTTTGTAGATCCGCGCCCCTAGAGCTTTGAGCCGCTCATAGACACCGTCACAGTCGGCTGTGCCGATGACAAAAATCGTGGCGGCAACAGCTAAAGTATCGGTGTCTGGCACTGGCGGTGCGGGCAAAGGCGGATCGACAACCTGCAGCAATCCAATCATGCCGATCGTATCGTCTTCGCCCATGACCGTTGCGAAGCGATTTTTCGCGCCCGGCGCTAGGGGAATTGCGTCGCCAAGTACAGACTCCCGGTCCCAACCGACTCGGAGCCCAACCGCGTCTCGGTAAAAAGCGATCGACTTGTCGATGTCGCGAACGACAATTGTTGTCCGCCGTAGGATTGTTTGCATACTGTCGCTCCCTGAATCGTACGGACCATATCGGGCACTCGGACTTAATCCCGGCCCAGGACTCCACGGCAACGAAAAATTACGCGCCTAAGCCGGACACAGGGCAACCTAGTCAGTGAATCTCTACTTGCGGCGCGCTTGAACTAGCATAGCAACGATCTTCGTTTCTCCGAGAGCTTTGCAGGCTTCGAGTCGGTGCAACCCCTCAACTAGTATGTAGCGCTTGCCGTCATGGCGAACGTAGATAGCTTTTTTCTGACCTGCTTCGAGAATGTCTGCTGCGAGCAAATCCACTTTCTCAGGCTCTAGCGTATTGCGGCGCCCAACTGGCACGTAAATCTCGTCGATCAGTACACCAATTTCGTCCCGTTCCATGCGTTTCTCCGATCCGACAAGACGCCACCCCCATTGCCACTAAGCCCGGCGCGACACCAAGTGTATCGGATCGGGGCGAAAGCCGAGTGAACTACTTTTCCGGCAACGTGTCGGCAAAGATCCGCGCTTTGTCGTCCTGAGATTTCAACAGGTGCGTATTGACCTAATTGGCCTCGAGCAAAAGGCGTTCCTACTCAACCCGGGTCACGCTTCTATTGCCGTCCAAAAGTTGCCGTCTGGCGCGTTAAACGAAATAGACTGGCAACCAAATTCGTCAGACACCGCGTCGGTCACAGCTGTCGCGCCACTCCCCTGAATTTTCTCGCGCATACCGCTGATATCGTTCACCCGAATTGAGTATCCAGTGGCGCCGAGATGCCCAGGCCGCGAGAGATCCCGCCAATCTGTGGCAGGCCTCCCCTCTTCAACACGGATAATCTTCAACCGCCCCGAACGGCGTTCGGATGGCGCATTGGTCGAGCGCGGGTCGTCGAAGTCCGCAACGTGGAACGCTTCGCCTTCATCCAGGTCGAAAATCTGGTTGGGACCGGCACCCGGAGTATAGGGTGAGGTCGACTCGTTGAGGCGCACCATGCCGAGCACATCGTCGTAAAACGACAAGCATTTTTTGCTATCGTCTTGAACCATCAAGCATTGATGGGTGAACTGGCTCGTCTGGAAAAGGCAGTCGGGGCTGATCCGGCCATATTGCGCCAATTCCCACCCGACAAACTCGATGAAGACTTGCCGGGTATTGGCGCGCAACACAACCATTTCACGGACACCGAGCAGCGCTTCGGCGAATGGCGCCTGCTTGTCAGGCGGGGTAAACCCGACAAAGAATGGAGGGACAACACACATCTCTTCGCCAAGGGATTGAGCTGCTGCCGCGTGATCGTTAAGGCGAGCCATATTTAGGGTCTTCTGCCCGGTCCATCGCGTACCCAATCCGCGGATTGGCCGCACGCCCAACCCGTCGCCAATCGCACCCTCCCACATCATTAGCCGGACCAACCCATGGTCGGCCCTTTGGTGATAAAGGCGGACCGATCTCAAGCCCAAAGACACGTCATAGAGTTTCTTGGCTGCCGCCGCATCTAGGCACCCTTCGGCACCAACCCGGTAACCGAACGACTGCCAATGACGGATCCCTGCGACTAAATCGGGGACAGCATGAAACGCTTCGTAGAGGCCACCAACAATGCGAGGCAATGGGTCTGACATCAGATTCCCCTCAGTTGTTTAGGGCTGCCTCAATGGACAAACCCTGAGCCAACAACCGCTCATCATGCCCGCCAGGAGCGCAAACCATGAAGCCGGTCGGCATGTTATTTTCGTTTGTCCCATCCGGCAGAGTTAGCGCAGCAACACCCAGAATATTACCTAGGTTTGTGTTACCGAGCGCTAGCCAATTCTGCGCAGTGTATTCCTCCCAATCGGCCTCGAGATCAGCGATCGGCGGCGCCGTATTCTTTGTTGTCGGCATCGCCAATAAAGCATCCGATCCGAGAAGCACGGCGACCCCTGACCGCATCCGCTCATAACCCTCATGAAGACTGAGCACATCGTCGGCGGTCAACGTCTTCGCGAGGGTAAGGTCGTGCCAGATTCGGATGTCCATTTTCTTGTAATCTGGCCCCTCAAGTACATCGCGCAGCACGTGCCACGCCTCAGCTCCGGCAAGCAGGCCATGCTGTTCCGTTAGGTTCAGCGCATCATCGAGCAGGGGCACTGGCTCTCGTCGCACCCGCATACCAGCGCGGGCAAGGCGCTCGATCGCCGTGTCGAAATTGGCACTAACAGCCTCTTCGGCGCCATCAAACACGACGTTGCTCGGAACAACCAGCGTTACGTGGCCGGCCGCCGCAGCGGCCATCAAAGTTGGTGCGCGCCCGCGCATCACACGCTCTAGCAGCACGCAATCTTCGACCGAATGAGCCAAAGGCCCGATTGTGTCGAGTGTTGGTGATAGCGCTGCCAAACCGCGTTTGCCGATGTGGCCCTCCGACGATTTATAGCCGACCAGGCCGTTGAAGCAGGCTGGAACGCGAACAGAACCGCCGGTATCCGTCCCGACGCTTACCGGCGCAAGGCCGGCTGCAACACAAACACCCGACCCACTGGACGACCCACCCGGCGCACGCGGCGTCTTGGGGTCGTGCGGATTGATGGGCGTTCCAAAATGCGGATTAAGTCCCAAACCGGAGAACGCAAATTCGGGAAGGTTAACTTTGCCGAGCGCGACCATTCCTGCCGCTACACCGTGCGCCACAGCGGCAGCATCCTCATTTGCGACCGGACCATGCCGGCGCAACGCCGATCCGCTGCTCGTCACCGTACCCGCCATGTCGAAGAGATCTTTCCAAGCGATCGGCACGCCGTCTAGAGGGCCGCGACTATTGCCTTGTTTGAGGCGCGACGCAGCGGCTCGCGCTTCTTCCCGCGCGCGATCCGACGTGACGGTCGTGAATACAGCTGGATCCGAGTAAGCCGCGATGCGTTCGAGGAAGAACTCTGAAACATCAACAGCGTCGAGCGCGCCCGCCTGGAGGCCACGCCCGATGGCCGCGGCAGTTGCCTTCCTTAAATCCACATCCCCGCCCCTTAGCTTAGCCGACGGCACCGCCGCACTTACGCGTTGACCGCCTGCTCGATGCTTTGCATGTAGCACATCAAGAGTTCATCTTGGCCGGTATACGCGTTGAACAGAACGCCGGTAGGCAAGCCTTGCGCGTCTGTGCCGGATGGAATGGTGAACCCCGGCAAGTCGAAGTAATTACCGATCATCGTATTGCGCAGGGCCGTCGAATTGGTGGCGTGGAAAACGTCGTCGTCCGCATCGAGTAGTGCGATCTTCGGCGCTGTGATCGCGACTGTAGGCATCACCAGAAACGTCGGCCCTGCCATCTCGGCGCCCAGTTGTTCGTTAAGCGCTCGCCGCGTTTCTGTGATTGCGATGTAGTCGGCAGCAGTTTGGCCGCGCCCCCGCTCGATGCGTGATACCACGCGGCGGTCCATCCGTTCTCTATTGGCCCCGTCGACATGGGACCCCAGCGCATAGAACGCCTCAGCGGTGGCCAGCGTGCCATGATCTGCCGACGATTCCAGCATCGCGTCTAATACATTCAAACGCCGTCGAATGATCGTTACCCCAGCGGCCGATAGCTTTGATAGAGCCGCCTCGAAATTCGCCACCACCGCATTCTGTGCTTCTTCGAAAACGAGGTTCTCCGGAACCACCAACGTGAGATCAGCCAACCCAGCGGCACGCGGGACAACAACAAGCTGCTGACGCAGCACGCGTTCCATCAGCACGCAATCTTCAACCGACTTACCCAACGGACCAATCGTGTCGAGTGTGAGGGACAAAGATTGGACGCGATCTTTATTGATGTGCCCTTGCGAAGACTTGTAGCCGACCAGCCCATTGAACGCGGCAGGAATACGAACCGACCCACCGGTGTCTGTCCCAATCGAAATCGGGGTAAGACCGGCGGCCACGGACACCGCCGAACCCGATGACGAACCGCCTGGTGCACGTGGCGCATCACTACTGTGGGGATTGATTGGCGTACCGAAGTGCGGATTGAGGCCCAAACCTGAGAAGGCGAATTCGGTGAGGTTAACCTTGCCTAGAACCACCATCCCTGCGGCAGCGCAGTTCTTGACGATTGGCGCATCGTCCTTCGCAATGTCGCGATTGCGGAAAAGTTCGGACGCGCATGTCGTTGGTGCCCCCTTAACATCGACCAAATCCTTCCAGGCTACCGGTACACCGTCGAGCGGTCCGAGCGGGTGGCCCTTGGCGTAACGCGCAGCACTGGCCTTCGCCTCCCAGCGTGCGCGCTCGGTAGTTACGGTGATAAATACTGAACGGTCCGCGTAGTCCGAAATTCGACCGATAAAGTGTTCGACGACATCGACCGGATTAGTTTTTTTGTCGCGCATCGCACGACCCAATTCAGCGGCAGTAAGTGTGCTTAGGTCCATAGAGCGCGGTTATAGCATTTGAATACGGTGCGCGTGAGTCTCACACAGCAGCCGCGTGGTTGTCGGCCAAAGCGTTAAAGGCGGCCAGTGATGCCTCGATAGCTTCCTGTTCCAAGCCCCGCACAATAAAAACAATCAAGGACCGACGATCGTCGCCAGGCCAACGCTTTAGATGGACTGGTGGATGCACAACGTGTTGGACCCCATGAATCGCGACGGGCCCAGTCATCCCACGCACATCAAGCAAGCCCTTCACCCGCAATACATCCTCGCCATGGGCTTGAAGCAACATGGTTAGCCAGATCCCGAAGGTCGTCCAGTCGATGGGCTGATCAAAGGTCAGGCAAAAGGAGTGAATGTCCGTATCGTGTCGATTTCTGTCGTGATGGCGATGGG
Organism: Alphaproteobacteria bacterium; assembly: GCA_026421105.1. Next base: position 22,164 of record JAPKDI010000001.1, read on the forward strand.
GCGTATCCGAAAACGCTTCGGCATTAATCCAATGCGCCACCTCTTTCGACTTTGCTTTGGGGTCGTAGAGATCATTGGTTAGCAGCTTGGTCGCGGTCAGCTTCTCCTGGGCAAGAAAAACTGGTGCTGCTGGATTGACGTTGCGCAACCGTGCGCGCAATTCGCTTGTACTTTCATCCGTGATGTCTGTCTTTGTCAAAACGAGCCGGTCGGCAACCGCTGCTTGTTTTAGTGACTCAGGCTGCCGGTCTAGTTGGCTCAACCCGTTCACCGCATCGACTGTGGTAATAATATTGCCCAGCCTAAAGTGATAGCGGATTACGGGGTCGGCCATCAGCGTGTAGATGATCGGCGCAGGGTCGGCCAACCCCGTTGTCTCCACGACCAAACGCTTGAAGCCAAACTCTCCCGCCGCGCGGCGCTCCCACAAGTCTCGCATCGACGTCGCCAAATCTTCGCGAATCGTGCAGCACAGACATCCAGATTGCAGCATGACGATATTTTCGTCGACTTGCTCAAGCAGGTGATGATCCAAGCCAACTTCACCAAACTCGTTGATGAGCACGGCAGTCTCCGCCATGTCCGGAGACTCGAGCAGCCGCTTGAGCAGTGTCGTCTTACCCGAACCAAGAAAGCCTGTGATCACATTGACCGGCAAATACGCTGCATATCGTGACATTACGTGCCCAGCGCCTCGAGAACCTTAGGGTCTAGTGGATCGCATGGTCGCTTGATCATTTTCTCGGCCGTAGGCCACAGCGCAGCAAAATGATCGATCACTTCGCTGGAGCCCGTTCGGTTCGACAACACAAAAGACGAGCCATGCCAGTCCGACAGTTTCAGCCCAAAGTGCTTGAGGACGCGATTGGTCAAGGCGACCTGATGCGCCCGTTCGCGCCGACGCGTCTCGGCGCCCGCGCGTTGCTTGAGCGCATTGTCAGAATCAGTCCAATGCTCCCCCGCCCCGAGGATGCCACACAGGCCGCACATCGCTAGGGCGAAGGTGCCATCTCCCCCCGAAAACAGGGGGAGGCTTTGATAAAATTAATCATGGGAGCAAGAACCCTTAGCGCTTCTTCCGGCCTTTCACCCCACCTGATTTTTTGCGCGGACTGCGCTTCAAGAAGTCCTTAGCTATTTCTTCGAATGTCACGAACCGTACACCCGGATGTCGTGCAATATGTTCATGCAGCCGCTCGTGCATCATCAGAACTTGCGGACGGCCCGACACATCGGGATGGATCGTCATGGTGAAGACGGCGTAGTCATGTTCTCGATAGACCCAATCGAATTGGTCGCGCCACATTTCTTCAACGTCACGCGGATTGACGAAGCCATGGCTGTTGGGCGCCTTCTTGATGAACATCATCGGCGGCAAATCGTCAGTGTACCAGTTTGCCGGAATCTCGACGAGATCAGTTTCTTTGCCGCGCTTTAGCGGCGTCATCCATTCGTCGGGATGCTTGGAATAATCTATCGGCGTCCACGAATCGCCGACCCGCACGTAATACGGAAGGAAATCGTGATGCATCAAAGAGTGATCGTAAAGAATACCCCGCTCCAACAGCAGTTCGTTGGTCACATTGGAAAATTCCCACCATGGCGCGACATAACCACGCGGCTTTTTTCCGGTGAGTTTCTTAATCAGCTCAATGCTTTTGTCGAGAACAATAGTTTCTTGTTCGCGGGTCATCGCGATAGGGTTTTCATGGCTATAGCCATGCGCACCAATCTCGTGCCCACGCTTGTGCACTTCCTTCATTTCTTTAGGAAAGGTCTCGATCGAATGACCGGGAATGAACCATGTGGTCTTGATCCCCCAGCGATCAAACAATTGCAGCAGCCGCATACTGCCAACCTCGCCCGAAAACATGCCGCGCGATATGTCGTCGGGAGAATCTTCACCGCCGTATGACCCAAGCCAACCGGCTACAGCGTCAACGTCTACGCCATAGGCCACCAGGATTTCTTTTGCCATGCCCTAAACCTCATCATTTTCTTCGCTAAGCCTGGTGGCAGGCTAGCATGAAAACACAGGCACCCACGCTACCCACTGGCTGAAGGTATAGCTTCTTCACCTATCGTAGCTCCGCCCCAAATACTCTCGCACGCGCAGACGCACCGACTTAGATTGTCGCCTGCCCACAACACTGACCCGGAGAGGACGCCCATGTTCATCGACTACCGCGCCTACACGCTGAAGACCGGCACCGTGCCACTATTCCTCAAGCTGTTCGATGCGGAAGGCCGTGATGTTCAAAAGCGCATCTTGGGGAATTTCATTGGGATGTTTCGCCAGGAGGTCGGCAATCCCAACCAGGTCATTCATATGTGGGGGTATGTAAGTCTTGATGAACGCCAACGTCGCCGCGCGGAATGCGCCGCCGATCCTGATTTTCAGGCCTATGTGAAGAAAGCCCGCGAGTTCATTGTTGCGCAGGACGTGCGCATTCTGGTGCCCGAAGCAGGCACGCCCGATCTGAGCAATCTCTAACCAAACCGATCCACCTACCCGCCAACGAGGAGACCCCGACATGAAGCTCGTTTTCACACCCAATCCGGAATACGTCCACAAAGTACTCGTGACTGCCCACGAGGCTGGGATGCTCGACAAGCTACACATGGAGCGCCAAGTCCCATTCGATGAGGACACCGAGATCTGGCGTTACAACCCGCTCGGTAAAGTGCCGTCCTTCGTGATGGATGACGGCACGCCATTGTTCGGCGGCCTGGTGATTTGTGAATACCTAGATTCCTTCAACGAGACAGCGCCGCTATTCCCGAAAGACGACACCCAGTGGGACGTTCGCCGGCAAATGGTCACCAGTGACGGCGTGTTCGACGCTACGACCTTGATCCGGGTGGAGAGCTGGCGCGATAAGGCAGCGTGGAACACCGACTACATGCTGCGTGAACGCCGCAAGGTCATGTTGGCGCTGAAGCTTCTCAACGAAGATGCCAAGGAATGGCTGAAGGATCCGGCACGTTTCCACATCGCGCATGTCACGACGGTCGGCAGCTTGTCTTATCTCAGCCTGCGCAACCCGATCACCGACTGCAAACTTGAGCCAGGCGATGGCGATTGGGACTGGGTAAAGGAATTTCCAGTAGTTGCCGAGTGGTACAACGGCATCTTGGAGCGCCCCTCTATTAAGCTGAGGCTCGCCAAGGAAGACATCGCCGACTACCCCAAAACCTAACGATTGAACAAACGACGCATGGCCGGCAACCCGCAAACGGGGCGATGCCTTTGTGGCACGGTGTAGTTCTCTGCCGCCGTGCCGCACCATACGTTTTCGGTGAGCCATTGTGGTATGCGCCGTCGATGGAGCTTAAGAGCCCATACGCCGGTGCACAGCGATGGGCTGGTCACGATCACGCGTGGTGCCGAAGCGGCAGTACGGTACCGCGGCCCAAAATGGGCCGCGCGCGGGTTCTGCCATCGATGCGGCACGTCGCTGTTCTACCGACTAGAAACCAACCCGAATTGTTCACCGTCATCGCCGATGACGCCCTAAATTTCGCGTTGCAACGCCATATCTAGACGGACACCCAACCCGACTGTTACAGCTTCCTTGGTCATCAGCGGCGGGTCACTGAGGTGGAGCTCATGAAAAAGTTCGGCGTCGCTCCCGTCTATGCAGCAGTCGCACAGCACATGTTCCTTACGGCGCACCTGAGGGGCGCTAATCGACATCAAAACGTGTGCCGGAGCGGACGAAGAGTTGCCAAACCGGGCTACAGGCCGGGCCGTCAACCTTAAGTGTACCGGCATCAATCAATGACGCGGTGGTGTCAATCACGACGATCATTTTGACCAATGGAAACGGCACCTCCGCCAACCCAATAAAGCGCGAGCCACTTCGGTCAGAACCACACCCCGATTTGACCCGCCGCGCACTTCCCGTTCATCGATGGTCTGCTCCAGGTCTCGCACAGTCAGGCGCAACCACGATCGCGCTCCGCCCGCCCCTTTGACCTCAAGCTGGTTCAGCTACAGCGTTTCAATTGACATGAACAAATTCTCGAAATCGCCATCGTGGCTTTACGAGAACACCTTAGAACGCGCCTGTGAGGCGAGGTCCATTCTGCCGAAGACTAGGGTCGCACTCCCTAAGCCAAATCCTTCGTCCAACCGCCATCAACGATGATCGAGCGGCCCGTCATGTAACTCGCCAGGTCACTCGCCATAAAAATTATCGGTCGCGCCATTTCGATCGCGGCGGCGACGCGACGCATCGGGATTTCCTTCATGAACTCTTTCTCAAACGCTTTCGGCGATAGCCCGGTACCTCGAGAGAGGTTGGCCATCAACGTGCCCCAATGCTCAGTTTCTGTCGGCCCGGGCTGCAGCGCGTTGATAAACACGCCATCCTTCATGATTTCTTCTGACAATCCTTTAGTGAAGGAGAGCAACGCCGCGTTGGTCGTTGAGCCCGGTAGCAGCCTCGGATGCGGTTGACGCCCGGTATTGCCAGCAACGTTCACGATGCGGCCGTATTTCTGGCGCCGCATCGTCGGCAGCACGGCCCGTACCATCCGTACGGCGCCAAGAAATTTGAGCTGCACCGCGCTGTCCCAAGTGTCGTCAGTCACCTCCCAGAACATGCCGCCCTGCGAAGATCCCGCCGAGTTGATCAGGATGTCGATGCGACCAAAGGTACGTAGTACTTCTTCCGCCACATGGTCGGCACTCCCACGCACGCCCATATCTGCTGACACGAACGCTACCTCCGTGCGATATCGCTTGGACAGTCGTTTTGCTAGCGGATCGAGGTGCCGCGTGGTCCGCGCCACCAGTACGACCTTGGCGCCCTCGGCTGCCAAGATTTCGGCGCAGGCCGCCCCAATCCCTTTCGAGGCACCGGTTACAATCGCCACCTTGTTCTTCAAACCCAAATCCATGTGACGTCCCTTTTTCCGCACCAGCCGACTTGCGCAAATATCCCCGCGTGCCCGATGATACCGCTATGTCCATGACGATCACTAAATTGCACGATCATGTTGGGGCAGAGATCGGCAACGTCGATCTCACCCGCCCCCTCAATAATGCCGCGTTCGCGTCGATCGAAAAAGCGTTCTACGAAAAATCAGTCTTGGTTTTCCGGGGACAAAATCTTTCGCCGAACGCCCATATCGCCTTCTCACGGCGCTTCGGTTCCCTGGAGGTGCATATTCTCCACCAATACCAACTTACCGATCATTCCGAGATTTTGCTGCTATCCAACAAGACGGATTCAGACGGCAACCCCCTTGGCTTGGTTGAGGCCGGACGTTATTGGCACACCGACGTCTCATTCACAAAAATCCCGAGCATGGGATCGTTTCTCTACGCCGTGGAGGTTCCCCCCGACGGGGGCGACACACTCTTTTCCGGCCAGTTCGCCGCCTATGACGCCCTGCCCAAACATTGGAAGGCGCGACTGGAAAACCTTACGGCTTTGCACGGCCTTAACAAGACGACAGCGCCCAAGTTTACGGATGCGCAACTTGCATTGGTGAAAGGGGTCGAGCATCCGCTAGTCAGGACGCACCCGAAGACAGGCCGCAAGGCGCTCTACGCCGGCGTGTTTGTCGACAAGATTCTTAATGTCAGTGACGCCGAGTCAGACGAAACCCTAGACTACCTTCGCAGCCACTGGGCCCGCGACGAATTCATCTATCGACACCGTTGGCAAGTCGGGGACCTTGTGATGTGGGACAACCGCAGCATCTTGCATCACGCCACCTCGTTCGACCCGCAATACGCACGACACATGCACCGCACCACTGTCGAAGGCGAGCGTCCCATCTAGCGCGCCGCTCCGTTGGTGGTGCTCAGGCTTTTGCCACTAGCCCGGCGGCGGCCTCACCAGCTAGGCGCCCAAGATTCGTAGCGGACATCAACCCCGAACCTGACAAGTACCCCCAGTCGGCCGGGCCGGAAAAGCCACGCGCCGCACCGCCACCCGCAAAAAGGTTGGGGAACGGTGTCCCGTCCTTCTTCAATACCCGTGCCTCTGTATTCACTTCTAGGCCGCCCTGGGTATGAAACAACGCTCCTTGGATCTTGGCGATGTAGTAGGGCGGCGCGAGCAGCGGGTGCTTGGCGAAGTCGCGCCCGAAGTTGTCTTGACGCTTACCCGCACACATCTCTGCGTTTTCACTCATCGTTTGTTGGAGCGTCGCTTCCTCACACCCAACCGTCTCGGCTAATTCGGCAACGGTTTCGCATTTCTTGATCGCGTCCGCTTTCATCGCCTCCTGATGGCTGTGCATCTGGATGGCTACGAGCTGACAGCGTTGATCCCATATCGTCCACGCAACATGACTTGGCTGCCGCACGACGTTCAGTGCTTGTTCAGAGTAGCCGTGGTTTTCATCAGAAAACCGCACACCGTCTTTGTTGACCTGGAAACCACCTTCTGTAATCGCCGGCCAGCCCAGATGAATGTTGTGCGGGGTAATAACAGCGCCATGGCCTTGAAACGAGCCCATATCCTTGATCGATGCCTCGAGCTGCTCACCCCACAACACCGCGTCGCCTTGGTTCCCGTCGTGACCATGATAATGCGCATCGACGATCTCAGGGATGTACTTCTGAAGAAGTTCCTTGTTACCGCCGTAGCCATTGCATGCAAGAACCAGCGCCTCGCAGCCGACGTCTTCGTGTTTGCCATCAGGCCGGGTGATCCGAACACCACGCACCCGACCATCGCTATCCGAAAAAAGGTCGGTGACGTGTGCCGAGGTCGCGATGTCGATGCCCTCGTTCGCTATTGCCTGTAAAAACACGGCCAACAGTTCGGCGCCGAACCTGCTCGGCGACGCATGCATGTGCGGCACCGTGTGCCCTGGATAAGTGAAGTCAGAAATGCACGACAGCGGTAGTTTGTAACGATCCACGAGCCAGTCCACGGTCTTCGCCGATTCGTTGGCGACGTGTCGCGCCAACTCGTGATCGCATTCATTCTTGGCTTTAGCGAGGATATCTTTGTAGAGAATGTCTGCGGAGTCTTTGATCCCAGCGGCCTCTTGCATCTTGCTGCCCCCCGCTGGAATCTGGCCACCCGATAGGGATGTGTTGCCGCGCGGTTTGTCATCGCGCTCGAGAATCATGACCTCCACGCCTTGTTCGTGGGCTGCAAGGGCAGCAGTACACCCGCACGCACCCGCACCGATAATCAGTACGGGAACCGTAACGTCGAAGTTTTTGCCATCCGCCGAAATGACGCTGCCCATGATAATTCTCCCCTGGTCCGGTGTGGCCTTGTTTGACACGATTCCCTGCGAGGACTAATCGGTCAACAAGGATATTGCCAATAAGGGGTTGGGAGGAACCGATGGTGGAAAAGAAAAAACGAGTTCTGGTACTGGTGCCGTTTCCAATGAGCGGCGAGCACTTGGGCATGAGGGAAGCCCAGAGCAAACAGATCGATCTCGGACCCGATCTCGAATTCACTTACAAACCAGTCAAATGGGCTGGCACGAACTTCGTCGGCCCCTACGACTATGTCGTGGGCGATTTCACTATGCTGGAAGCAGGCCTCCAGGCTCAAGAAGACGGCTTTGACGCGGTCTGCATCGATACTATGAGCGATTCAGGCGTTGCCGCGCTTCGCGCCGTGCTTGATATCCCTGTTATCGGCCCAGGCCGCACGACCATCCTCACCGCTATGATGCTGGGCAACAAATTTGGCATGCTGGTGATGTGGGAGCGGTGGCTTGGCCTCTACAAGAAGGTCATGGACGAACTGGGCGTGTGGGATAAATACGCTGGGCACCAATCGATCGGCATGGCGCCAGACCGGTTCAGCCTCCTCGGTGGCGAAGAACGTGTGGTATTCCCAAAACTCCTCAGGGCCGGCAAGAAATTGGTCGAAGAGAACGGCGCCGACGTGATCATTCTCGGGTCGACATCAATGCACCAAGCACGAGATTTTCTCGCAGAAAAGTTGCCGGTGCCGGTCATTAGCCCAGGCCCGACGACTTATGCCGCCGCGCTGATGATGATCAACCTGCGGCTATCACAAAGCCGTAAGTCCTATCCTGCTCCAGTCGGCCGGAGCGATGACTACATTCACGGCATGCTTGATGCGGCTGCTGCCGCCGCAAAGAAGGGACCAAAGAT
>JAPKDI010000044.1 GCA_026421105.1 Alphaproteobacteria bacterium
GTTGCCTTCGACCCGGAGATGATCAGCCCGTTCGCAACCCTTGATGCGACCATCGCATGGCGCGCTGCCAATGGTGTTACCTTCGAAGTTTGATTGGTGTTAGGATTTTGAACACGTGCAACTTCTGAGAACAACGGGAATAATTAGAATCTGGAGAAGAACATTTGGTGGCGGAGGAAGTCTCGAGCCAACGTGCGCGGCTTCCTCGGCGGTTTGGGAAACTGGTTAGCAATAGACCGATAGTTTTTTAGCATTCTAAATATATTCTATTACGATGGATGTTGATGTTCTAAGGGTGGTTGGTATTGAGGGAGAAGAATCATGCCAAACAACAGTCAGAACCTGATCCTCGTACCAGGCCTAATTTGTGATTCCGAAGTCTGGGACTATCAACGCATGTATCTCGAAGACTTGATGGATATCACCTATGTGCCCGCAGACGAAACCGACACGATTCAGGGGCTCGCCGAGGCGGTCCTCGACCTGGCCCCCCAAACATTCGCCATCGCCGGGTTTTCTATGGGCGGTTACGTGGCGCTAGAGGTGCTTCGCCAGGCGCCGAGTCGCGTCGAACGGATTGCCCTGCTGGACACGTCGTCGCGCGTCGACACGCCGGAGAAGGCCGCGGGCAGGGAGGCTGCTATCGCAGATTGCGAGGAGGACCGCTTTGGTGATCTACTCGACCGCTTTGTGCCCCAGCTTCTGCATCCTGACCGCCACGAAGATCCGCTCTTTGGCCGTGTACGTGCGATGGGCGAGCGTATCGGGTCCGACCTATTCGCCAACCGCCACCGGGCGATGCAGACTCGCACCGACGCCCATGAATTGCTGCAGGGCACCGACATTCCGGTGCGCGCTATCGTCGGCCGGTCGGACGCGCTGGCGAGCGTCGCTGAGCATCAGGAAATTGCCGATCTGGCGCCACGTGGGCGCCTATCCATCATCGAGGATTGCGGCCACATGCCGCTCCTCGAAAACCCTCAGGCTACCACCGCGCTGTTGCGCGACTGGCTCCTCTACAACTAACGGAACGAAAACTCATGGCACAGCGGCTGGCTGTTGATATTGGCGGTACTTTCGTCGACGCGATCGTGTTCGACACTGAAACTGGCGCGCTGCGTCTGGAAAAGGATTTCACTACTCCCGACAATGCCGCCGAGGGCGTGCTAAACGCCATCGCGCGCCTCGATCTGTCACTGGCCGATGTGGAGACATTCGTTCATGGCACGACCCTCGGCCTCAACACAGTGTTGGAGCGAAAGGGCGCGGCCACGGGCATCATCACCAATGTGGGCTTCGAGGATGTCTTCGAGACGGGCCGGTATCACCGGCCGCGCGAGAAGATGTACAAGCTGACCTATGACGACCCGCCAGTGCTGATCGCCAAACGTCACCGGCTGGGCGTGCCCGGACGCCTGAACGCCCAGGGCGATGAGTTGGAGCCGCTGGACGAGGCCGCATTGCGCGCCGCCGCAACACAGCTGGTCGAGGCACAGGGTCGTACATCGATCGCGGTTTGCTTCCTCCACGCCTATCGCAATCCGGCCCACGAATTGCGAGCCAAGGTGATCATCGAAGAAATGTATCCCGCGGTCGCGGTATCCGTTTCGGCCGATATCGTGCTCGAGTATCGCGAGTATGAACGCACCTCAACGACGGTGGTAAACGCTTATGTGAAGCCGATCTTCCGGACTTATATTGCGGGTCTGGAAGCGAGTCTTCGTGATGCCGGTTTCGATGGGTCGTTCTACATTACCCGCTCGGGTGGCGGCGCGCTGCAGGCACGGGACGCTGCCGAAGTACCCGTACACACTATCTTTTCGGGCCCGGCGGGCGGCCTGATCGGGGCGGTGGCTCTTTCGGAGCTGACGGACCGTCCCAACTTGATCGCGGTCGATATGGGTGGGACGTCTACCGATGCCTGTGTCGTGCACAACGGCCAGCCGGCGTTGAAATACGAGGCCTCGTTGGAGAATTTGCCGCTGATGATTCCGACCTACGACATCTCGACCATCGGTGCGGGCGGCGGATCGCTCGCGCGGGCCGAGAACGGGCTGCTGCGGGTCGGGCCACAATCGGCGGGCGCAGTGCCCGGGCCAGTCTGCTACGGCAAGGGAGGCACCGAGCCGGCCTTCACGGATGCGGTGCTAACGATGGGCTATCTCGATTCCGAACAGTTCCTTGGGGGTGAAATGACGCTTGACGCCGCGGGGGCGGAGGCCGCCGTGCGCAAGCATGTGGCCGATCCTCTGGGGATTGATCTGGTATCGGCCTGCCGCGGGATATACGAGGTTTTGCTGGCCAAGACTGTGAGTGCGGTGCGCGAGATCACTGTTGAGGCAGGGCTTGATCCGCGGGAGTTTTCGATGCTCGGCTTCGGTGGTGGCGGTGGTATGTTCGTGCCCTTAGTTGGCCGCGAGATGGGGGTGCGCGAGATCATCATCCCTCAGGCCTCCTCGGTGTTCTCCGCTTGGGGCATGCTGATGACTGATATTGTCCAGGAATATGCCCAGACCGTGCTTTTGCTGCTCGACGATATCGAGATGTCGGACCTGATGTCGGCGGCAGCCAAGCTCTCGGACAAGGCAAGGGCGGATCTCGCCAGCGGTGGCTTTGCCGAGAGCACCCAGTTTGTCGAGCACGCCGCCGAACTGCGCTATTTCGGGCAGGAGCACTCCCTTGAAGTGTCGATTGATGGCGCCGCGAGCCTTGATGAAATCCGCGAACGCTACGACGACTCCCATCGCCGCCGTTACGGCCATGCGATGGAGGATGCGGTGCAACTGGTAAACCTGCGTGTGCGTGGGATTGGGCGCGAACCCAAGCCCGATCTGCCGCGGATCGCAGAGCGACCAGCCGGGGCAACGCCGAAATCATACACGACCCGCAGGGCCTATTGTTTTGCGGTTGGCGGGCCCGCCGAGTTCGCGATCTACGACCGCACGACCCTGTTGGCGGGCGACACGCTGCCTGGCCCGGCGGTGATTGAGGAGCCGACCACCACCGTTGTCTACTTCAGCGATCAGACCGCCACGATCGACCAGTTTGGCCAGATTGTCATCACACCGGAGACAGACGCATGAGCGCCGCAAGCAAGAACAAGGCGTTAAATGTGGATGCCGCGACCACCGAGGTGATCCGTCACTACATCGTGTCGGCGGCGCGCGAGATGGAGCGTACCTTGGTCCGCACCGCCTACTCGACGATCATCTATGAAATTAATGATTATGGGATCTCGATCTTCGATCGCGAACTTCGCCTGCTCGGGGATTCGACCGGCCTGTCCGTGTTTCTCGGCGCGAATGAATACGCGGTCCTGGAGTGCCAGAAGCTGGGTCTGTTCGATGATCTGGGCCCGGGCGACGTCCTGATGATGAATGTCCCCTATGTGACCGGTACACACACCAACGACGCGATCCTCGTGCAAGGCGCGTTCCATGAAGGAACGCTGATCGCCTATACCTGCGTGCGCGCCCACTGGACCGACATTGGAGGCAAGGATCCTGGCTACATCCTCGATTCTACTTCGATCCATCAGGAAGGCCTGATGATCCCAGGGATCAAGGTTATCGAGGGTGGAGTACCGAATGAAACCGCCTTGCGGATCATGCGCGCCAACTCCCGTGCGCCGATCACGATTATGGGCGACATGAATGCCGAGGTGGCCTCTCTGCGGATCGGCTGTGAACGGATTGAGGAGCTGTATGCCAAATATGGCGAGCCCACCGTTGAGGCGGCAATCGAGCGGTTCCTTGATGTGGGTGAGGAACAGGCGCGCGATGCCCTCAAGGAGTTACCAAAAGGTACTTGGGAAGCGGAAAACTGGATGGATAATGACGGCGTGGACCGAGATCGGATGGTGCGGGTTCACGTGAAGGTCACGCTCGACGATGACGGGATGACGGTCGACTTCTCCGGGTCAAGCGACCGGGTTCGCGGGCCGATTAATCTAGCTATCGGCATGACCCATTCGGTGTGCCGTATCGTCTTAAAGTCCCTGACAACGCCCGACGAGCCATCCAACGGCGGCCAGTTCCGGCCGATTAAGGTGATCGCGCCCGAGGGGAACCTGTTCCACGCGGTCTATCCCGCGCCAGTGTTCACGATTTGGGCGAGCGTGGTCGCGATCGAGACCATCTACAAAGCATTGGCAGAGGCTATGCCTGAAACGATTCCGGCTAGCTCGGGCGGCGATTTGGGCGATCCTGGTTTCTATGGTGTGGAGCCGTATACTGGCCGGCAGGTCTGGCACCAGACGAATTCCGGTGTGGGTTGGGGTGCGCGGGCCGATATGGACGGAATGAACGCGGTCCATCACATCTCCATGTGTACGCTCAAGAACGTGCCGGTCGAAGTTCTGGAATCGCGCCTGCCGGTAATGGTTACCGAATCCGGTCTGCGTCAGGATTCCGGCGGGCCGGGCCGCAACCGGGGTGGGTTGGGCACCGTGCGCAACTTCAGATTTCTCGACGGGTTCGGCGCACTCACCATCATTAAAAAATCAAAAACGCCGGGCTGGGGTCTTGAGGGCGGCGAGGCGGGTCCGATGAATGTGGGAATCCTGAAACCCAATCCAGATGACCCAGACTGGAAGGAGCGCTGGGCGCGTGACATAGTCATTTATTCCGACAATGACGCAGTCTGGGGCAACACCGACCCTATGCTAAAGCATGTAGGCATGTATCGCGGTGAGTTCGGAGCAGGTGACGAGATCCTTTATCTCGCCGACGGCGGCGGCGGCTACGGTCCACCGTTCGAGCGTGAGGCCGAGCGGGTCCGCGATGATGTCATCGACGGCTATGTCTCGCGTGATGCGGCGCGAAAATCCTATGGCGTCGTTCTGACCGAAGATCTGGAGATCGACATAGCCGAAACGAGAAAACTGCGCGGGTAACACCTAACTTAGGCACCTCGGCAAATCCCGTCAGAGGTTTTCCGGTGTCTAGGCGCACGACTTCTCCGACCAGCTAAAGTTGATCGCTAGATTGGGAAGAAAAGTTGGCGGCGTCATCGCCTCGGACTACTGCCGACATCCGATCGCGCCGCTGCATCCGCACATTCGCGAAATGCTGCTAGAAATTGCGTGAACATTCAACCCAATTGCCTTATAATGGGGTGTTGAAAAAAAAGGTCTGATTTATTATGGGTGACCTGAATATCGAGAAGGTCGGGCGCTCCAGTTTAGCAGAAGAAGCGATCAGCAAGCTTCGTCGACTTATTCTCTTGGGCGATCTTGTTCCGGGCAGCGCCGTGCGCGAACGGAATATGGCGGAGTTTCTGGGAATCAGTCGCACGCCTCTGCGTGAAGCCGTTCAGCAATTGGCTGTGGAGGGCCTGATTGAATATTCGGCCACCCGAAGGCCGTTTGTGGCTAACCCGACCATTGATGATATCCGCGGCGGTATGACGGTGATGGCCGCTCTTGAGGCGCTGGCAGGCGAACAAGCCTGCTTGAGCGTGACCGATGCCGAAATCAACCAAATTGGTGCGCTCCATGAGCGTATGATGAAGACGTCGGGGAGCGGTAAACCTTTGGAGTTTTTCGAAACGGACATGGAATTTCACCACGCCATTATCAGCGCGACCCATAACACCGTGCTCAAGGATATTCATAGTCAGGTCAACGCAAGGCTGTGGCGTGTCCGGTTTCTGTCATCGCGCATGAATACGCGACGTGACAAAACTCTGTCCCAACACGGTGAAATATTCGACTCCGTCCTGGCGCGCGATCCGAAGCGCGCCGCGAAGGCCATGAGTGGCCATCTTGAGACGGGGCTCCTCAATATTCAGGAACTGCTCGAAGAAGATTCCGAGCGCTAGGGTGTTCTGCCCAATTCGGGGCGGGGCGCGCCTTTGGTATTCAGGTAGACCGCGTAGATCGAAGTTGTGGCGGCAATAAAGAGCCGATTGCGCTTGGCGCCGACCAACCCCGTTCGAAAAATCTTAGTCAGGACAAACCGCACAGTTTGAACTCCCTGTTTTCTTGTCCTTGACGTTCTTGGCTGATTTCCACGAATAAACTACGGTTCAGAAGACCTCATCACATGGAGCGGCCCCACCAGATCTAACTTCTGAGCGTCTGTTGAAGAGAACAGACTTGCCCCTCGACTGGGTTGAGCAGCGTCAACTTCTGGGATGCGATATCGTCATAAGTCGACCGCCGAAACACCAAACAGGGAAAGTACGGGCTGAAAGCCAACTCATTCTACGAATGGGGCTCTCCCCATGGTCACATAGGCGAGGATACCCGTCACAAGCCTTTGAACTTGCGCGACTTCTCCAGGAGGTCAAAGTTGACCGAGAGTTTGAGAAGAAAATTTGGCGGAGAGAGAGAGATTCGAACTCTCGAGACGCTTACACGCCCACTAGTTTTCGAGACTAGCGCATTCAACCACTCTGCCACCTCTCCGCATCGGGTTGTTTACCCTCTCCTAAACCAACCTTCAAGGTTCAGTGTAATAGATTATATGTTCTTACACTGCCGGTTAGGATAAGTGTATTCCACATTGGGTATCACCGTATGGAAGGCCTGTAGGTCAGGTTTCCATTCGATAACTTTCATAGTTATCGGTGGATTTAGAGAGTTCCCTGTTCAACTACTCCGGCACCTATCCGGCGATTTTCTGATATTGTCGTCAATATCTAGAACGGGTCCACAAAAGCAGTGAGCGCGGGGGTTCTATCGCACGTGCTCACCTGCCTGCATCCCGCTCTGGGTGGGGATTATAGTCAATAATCGAGCCGTCTCGGCTGTTGACACTGGGCGGTGGCAGCGTATAGTGCGCGCGCATTCGACGGATCGGTGGAGAAATCGTGGTCCGCCTTGTTTTTGCTGGAACATTTGGCATTTGCAGCCCACCCGGTGTGCGGCGCGTCTGCCATGATTGAACGGATTTAAATCATGTACGCAGTTATTCAAACCGGCGGAAAGCAGTATCGCGTTGCCAATGGCGATGTGATCACCGTCGAGAAACTCGAAGGCGATGCTGGAAGTACGATGGCGATAGAGCCGGTGCTGATGGTCAATGATGGCAAGGCGACCCAGATTGGTGCGCCGGTTATCAAAGGCGCCTCGGTTACTGCGGAAGTGGTTGAACAGACCCGCGGCGACAAGATCGTGGTATTCAAGAAAAAACGCCGTCAGGGCTATCGTCGTACAATGGGCCATCGCCAAGAACTTACCGTTCTCCGCGTGCTCGATGTGACTGGTAAACCAGCGACTAAGAAAAAGGCAGCAGCGAAGAAGCCTGCTGCGAAGAAGCCTGCTGCGGCGACGGCAGATTCGGCTCCGGTGGATAATGCTTCGAGCGAAGACAAGGAGTAGTTTAAGATGGCACATAAAAAAGCAGGCGGTAGTTCACGAAACGGCCGCGACTCTGCGGGCCGACGCCTCGGCGTTAAAAAGTTTGGCGGCGAAGAAGTGATCTCTGGCAACATTCTTGTGCGGCAGCGCGGCACCAAGTATCACCCCGGCGAGAATGTCGGTATTGGCAAGGACCACACTATTTTCTCCGTGATCGAAGGTAAGGTTGAATTTTCCCGCCGTCGCGGTGGACGTACCTTCGTGTCGGTGCTCCCGGCAGACATGGCGATTGCAGCCGAATAGGGCTTTTCCAATAGACCGTTTTATTCGGGGAGATTGGCTAGCCGATCTCCCCGTTTTTCGTTCTGGAACCGTATTATGAAATTTCTTGATCAGGCTAAGGTTTTTCTACGTTCCGGCAGCGGTGGCAACGGATGTGTCAGCTTCCGTCGCGAGGCCAATGTTTCCATGGGTGGTCCCGATGGTGGCGATGGCGGACGCGGGGGCGACGTCACTGTTGAATGCGTCGATGGTCTGAACACTCTGATCGATTTCCGCTATCAGCAGCATTTCAAGGCGGACCGTGGCGCCGATGGCATGGGCAAGGCCCGTTATGGGCACGGCGGCGACGAGATTATCCTGAAGCTACCCTTGGGAACGCAGATCTTCGCCGAAGATGGCGAGACGGTGATCGCCGACCTGATCGCAGTCGGCCAACGCGTCGTTCTGCTCAAGGGTGGTCAGGGTGGTCGTGGCAACATTCATTTCAAGAGTTCCACCAACCAGGCCCCCCGTCGGGCGGATACGGGTGGTGATGCGCAGGAGATGTGGGTCTGGCTGCGTCTCAAATTGATTGCTGATGCTGGTCTGGTCGGATTGCCGAATGCCGGGAAGTCGACCTTTCTGTCGGCTGTAAGTGCCGCAAAACCCAAAATCGCCGACTATCCCTTCACGACACTGCATCCTGCTCTCGGCGTCGTCGAGAGCGACGACGAGGCCTTCGTGC
>JAPKDI010000411.1 GCA_026421105.1 Alphaproteobacteria bacterium
CGGATGATGCGAGCGGTTGGTCGTTAATATCTGACGGCGAACCCGTGCGAGTGGCCAGTTACGCGGCTAACTCCGGAGTGTCTGCAAACGACGGGATTACCACCGAGTTGATTTACTACGATCATGACAACCCACCCGAGTCGATCGAGGGCAGTTATCCTCAGTTCGCGGGCACCGCGTCGAGCAATAACTGCAGGCCGATGGGTTCCGCCTCGCGCCACGCCGGTGCGCCTTTGTAATGGCCGAGGCGCACGATCACCATGTCACGGGATGGAATAATCATCGTCATCTGGCCACCAGCGCCGCGCATTGAATACATGTCAGAGCGGTGCAGGTCATAGTTCGAGCCGTTGAGCCAGAAAAACGCGCCGTAAATTGGGGTCCCTTGCGCTTCCCAGGCGGGCGCGACGGTACTAACAAATTTGGCGTAGCCCTCCGGCAATACGCGTTCGCCGTTGGACACGCCATCGTTGAGATATAGATTGCCCAGCCGTGCCCAGTCCCGCGCCGCACCCAGATCGGAGCCATTTAGCAGGATGTTGCCGTAGGGGTCGGTCTGGAATACGAGATCGCGTACGCCGATCTTGTCGAACAGGTGTTGCTGCGGAAACTGGTGGTATGCATCGCCTCGGCCCTCGACCGCGAGACGAATCAGGTAGTTGGTCAACACCGGGTCGCAATTGCGATAGCGGCCAACAGTATTCGGTGGCCATTGTTGCGGTCGCGTTGCCGCGTAGTCGAAGGAGTCGACGGTGCCGGTATAAAGATACAGATGTTCCGGATAGCCTTTGTCGGGGTCGTATTCCGGATCGCCCCGGTTGCGGCAACGCAAGCCGCTCGACATGTGCAGGATGTCCGCGATGCGAATTTCCTGCCGAGCATCGCCTTCGCCCTGCCACTGTGGGATCGGCGCTGGCTGCATCAGGTCGTACTCACCCTGTTCAACCAGCACACCCAGCAGCGTCGCAGAAAGGCTTTTCGCCATCGACCAACTCTCGAGCGGCGTGTGCATATCGATGCCCTCGGCGTAGCGCTCGGCAATGATCTGGCCCTTGTAGGTAACAACGAAGGCGGCTGTCATCGCATCGGGGTCGAAAACCGCCTCGAGGGCCGCGGCGACCTTCTGCTGATCCACCTCGGGTGGGACAGGCACATCGTCAAGGACGTCGCCCATCGGCCAGGGTGTCGCTGCGGGGTCGGGCAGATTGGAAACGATTTCGGGCGGATCATAGTAGGGATCGGTTTCGCCGATCGGCAATGGCACGCAACCGAGATCGCCGATGTATTTGGAGGAGCGAACCACGCCATTTTCCATGGTGAGGTGCACCATCTTTGTGTCGTAGTCGACCTCGCGTTTAACGACAACATGCCGGTGCTCATAGGGCCCAGTAAAATAGCCAATATTCTCAGCTGCAAAATCGGGATCCAGGCCGGTGACAAACACCCCCGAACACAGCGTCCTGGCGAAGCCCATGGTGTGATGCGCCATTGGATCGCCGGGAGGCGGTACATAATCGGTATCCAGCTCGAGCCTGGCAGCACGCTCGACGGATGTTTCGGCGGGCT
>JAPKDI010000412.1 GCA_026421105.1 Alphaproteobacteria bacterium
AAGTGGACGCACTCGATGATCGAGGAGATCTACTGCATAGACGGTGAATACGTGTGGGGCGACTGCGGTGTGATGGGCCCCGGAGGTTATGTCTGGTGGCGCGAAAATCAGTGGCACGGACCGGCCGGGACTGTTGCGGGATATAACCTTTGGGTCCGAACGGTGAACGGACCGCTCGACAACATCGTTGGCACAAAACTAGAGCGCATGACGTGGGACCCAAAGTATCGCCCGAGCTTGCCACCGCACCTGAAAAAACTTGCCAAACCTTACGCACGACCAGCAAACTACTGATCCGATAACCAATACACACAAAAAGATTCTCCTCGCCGCGTATCCCAACGGCATGCCACGCCAGTCAGATTTTCGCCTTGAAGAGAGCCCCGTGCCGACACCCGGCGAAGATGAATTTCTTGCCCGAGCCCTGTTCCTCTCGGTCGACCCCTTCTTGCGCATGCTGATGAACCCGTCGAGTGACGCCAATGCCGCGTCCCGTAAGGAGGGGCCGATCACCGATGTGGGCCGCGTGATGGCCGGTGGATTTCTCGGTGAAGTTATCGAAAGTAACAACACGAGGTATCCCCGCGGCGCGGTCATCGAAGGCATCTTGGGTTGGCAGAACTATGCTATCTCCAACGGTTGGGTGAACAAGCGTCACAACCCAGGCGGCGTGGTCGTCTGTGAAACCGGTCTTAATGTTCCGGTCTCGTTGTTCGCCAGTGTCTTGGGGCGCGCTGGGCTCACGCCGTATTTTTGCATAACGCGCGAATTGAAACCCCAGGCCGGCGAAACAGCTGTCATTACATCGGCAGCAGGCGCCGGCGGTTCTATCGCCGGGCAGATTGCGAAGATGGCCGGCAGCCACGTAGTCGGCATATGCGGCAGCGACGAAAAAGTTGACTGGATCACACGCGAACTCGGGTTCGACGTTGGGATCAATTACAAGACGACCCCCGACCTTGGCGCCGCACTACGCGCGGCCTGCCCCCGCGGGGTGGACGTGCACTATGACAATGTCGGCGGGCCGATCATGGAGGCCATCGCGGCCTTGCATACGCCGACACATCGCTACCGCCTTGTCGGTATTGCTTCGGCCTACAACACGGTGCCGAAAGGCGAGAGCCATTGGTCGTGGCCGAACGAAAAGCCAATGTTCGTCGTACACGACTACACCAGCGAATACGGTGACGGCATTCGCGAAATGGCGGCTTGGATCAAGCAGGGCAAGCTAAAGTACCGCGAAGACATGGTGGAAGGCATCGAGAATGCGCCTGGTGCGTTTATCGGAGTGTTGACCGGGGACAACATTGGTAAGCGCCTTGTCAAAGTGAGCGACTGAGTTCTAGGCCGCGACCGCCATCCCCTTTTGCACGGCGTCTCGTGCACCAACGGTTTCTGCCCAGCGCGTAATGTTGGAATAGGAAGTATAACCGCCTTCAAGGCGCTGCACTGAAGTCGCCATCAAGGGGTAAGTCAGGATGTCGGCGTACGAGTAAGTATCGCCCGCAAGGTAGGGAACCTCGCCGAGGCGCCCGTCAATCGCGGTCAAGAATCGAT
>JAPKDI010000413.1 GCA_026421105.1 Alphaproteobacteria bacterium
TTCTTCGTCATGTTCACGACCACGGCGATCAGCTTTTGGTGGGCCGGGCGCGATAGCGCGCTGTCGCTCGGCTTTATGGTCTCACAGCGCAACATGGGCTTGATGCTGGGTGCCACGGGCGGCGTCCTGCCCGACCTAACGTGGGTCTACTTCGCGCTTGCGCAGTTCCCGATTTACCTCACGCCGCAAATTCTGAAACCACTCATGAGGAGGATGCGCGGCGTTAGTGGTGAATCTTCTCCACCGCGCTGAACGCTTCATCCATCACGCCGACGGCGAAGTCGACTTCTTCCTCGGTGATGGTGAGCGGTGGTGCGGCCTTGACTGTGTTGGGCATGAAGCCGCCGGCGAATAGCCCGCGCGCGCCGCAGGCGGCGGCGAAGATATTGTTGGGGTTTTTCGACAAGTCACCCTCGAAGAGCGTATCGCGATCTTCCGCGATGATGGGATCACCATTGGGCGTAACGAGATCGATCGTGAAGTAAATGCCGCGGCCCGAAATGCGCCCGATGGACGGGTGCTTAGTCTTGAGGTCGTCTAGGCGTTCTTTGAGTTGGGCGCCACGGGTACGACCCTTGTTGATCATGTCGTCTTCGATCATCGCCTCGAGGTTGCCGACGATGGAAGCACACACCAGCGGATGGCCGTCGTGGGTTGAGCCGCTCCACCAACGCGCGCGATCGAAAAACTCGGCGACATCTTTCGAGGCGACCACCGCCCCTACTGGCAGCGCGCAACCATTGATGCCTTTGCCCAAGGCCATGATATCAGGCGAAATGCCGGGTTCGATTTGGTAGGAGAACCACTCGCCGAGCCGGCCGAAGCCGCACAGCACGTCATCCAAGATCCATAAGATGCCATGTTTGCGACAAATGTCGTGCAGCCCTTTGAGGTAACTGTGGTGCGGCATGAAGCTGGCGCCACCGAACATGGTTTCGGTGATGATGGCGGCGATCTTGCCGGCACCAACGCTGCGGATAATCTCTTCGGTTTTGTCGAGTGACGGCAGCCGACCCGTGCCCTGCCAGTCGCTGTATTCTGGTGTCGGGACGGCGAGAATACCGGAGCCCGGAAACCCTGGCACGTCGCGATTGTCGCCCGTGTCGGGTCCCGTAGAGAGATTACCGCGGTAGCCCGCGACCTGCGTCGCGCCTGGCACCAACCCGTGATACGAGCGTTCTTGGGTGAGGACGATGGGCTTGTTGGTGTAGAGACGCGCCATGGTCATAGCGTTTTCCACGGCCTCGGTGCCGCTGGATAAGATGCGTACACGACCTGCCCAGTCCTCGGCGCCTAGAATGTCGTCGATCACCAACTTGGCGGCGCGGGCGCGGTAGTCCGTGCCGAAACCGAAAAACACGTGACCAAAGCGTTCCATGGCGCGTTTGAGTTCGGCGTGCACGCGCGGATGACGGTGGCCCATGTTGTCGGACACCAACTGGCTTTGGAAATCCAACAGCTTGTCGCCGCCTGCGGTGTAGAGGTAATTGCCGTCCGCACCTTCGATGCCCGCGAAGACATACTCTTCTTGCGCCGCCGTGTTGTGCAGGTAGTA
>JAPKDI010000045.1 GCA_026421105.1 Alphaproteobacteria bacterium
CAATAATCTTGGTGACGGAGTCCTGTCTGCTCTGAGGCGGCCCCTTCTCCTGCCATTAGGGAACTCAACCGGCTCAGCAGTTCGCCCGGTCCAGCCATGGAACCCTAGCTCATCACATCGGCTGTGCTCGCAGGGACGACGTAGGGGCTGCCAAAATACCCAGCGCTTCGACCGCCTCTTCAATCAAATGGCCTATAATATCTTCGGTCGGTTCCTCAGTCGTGACGAGACCAACACTTTGGCCCGCCATGACCGAGCCTAGGTCAACGTCGCCGTCAATCGCCGCTCTGCGCAGCGCGCCAGCCCAAAACCGTTCAATCGCCAATTGTGCGTCAACCTGGGAGAGCGCGCCGGAGTCGACACCCGCAATAACTTCGCGCTGTTTTTCCATGAAGAGCCGCGTGCCGTTGTTCGCAAGCGCCCGCACCGGGATCACTGGGAAACGTTCATCCAGTTGGACTGACAAGACGGCGTCACGCGCGTGTCCGCGAAAGAACGCCTGCTTGAACTTTGGGTGCGCGATACATTCAGTGGCCCCGACAAATCGCGTTCCCATCTGCACGCCCGACGCACCGGCGCCAAGGTACATTGCAATGGCCGCACCCCGCCCAATGCCACCGGCAACAAAAACAGGTACGTCGCGTATGAAAGGCAGAATTTCTTGCGCCAAAACGCCGGTCGAGACCGGTCCAATATGACCCCCCGCCTCCATGCCCTCGATGACGAGCGCGTCGACTCCGTTACGCACTAAACGTTTCGCAAGCGCGAGTGCTGGCGCAAATGCTAACACTTTGATGCCGGCGTCTTTGAGGCGACTAATCGCCGTCGCGGACGCCCGCCCGCCTGCCAGCGCAACGTGGCTGACATTGTGCGCCGCGCACGTATCAATCAGTTTGGTAAGTTCTGGATGCATTGTGATGAGATTGACGCCAAAAGGACGCTTCGTGCGTTCAGCGGTCGCGGCAATCTCCGCGCCGAGATCGTCAGGGCCCAACGAGCCGCATGCGATCACGCCAAACCCACCTGCATTGGAGATTGCCGACACGAGATGACGATCAGAGAGCCAACTCATTGCGCCGCCAAGAATTGCGTACTCGCTACCCAAAAACTCGCGGCCACGCCGCCAGAGCCAATCTAGTTTTGCGGCTGCCTCGGCGCGAGCGCCCTCATCCATCATCGAGTCCGTAGGCGGTATGCAAAGCACGTAGCGCGAGTTCGGTGTATTCCTCTTCGATCAAGACGCTAACTTTGATTTCCGACGTCGAAATAACCTGAATATTGATGCCTCGTTCAGCAAGCGTCGCAAACATGCGCTGTGCGACGCCCGCGTGACTGCGCATCCCAACACCAATGACAGAAACTTTCGTTACGTCTTCGTCAGCCTTGAGCTCCTCGTAATCGATCTCAGGCCGGGCCTTCTCAAGAACCGCGACAGCACGTTCGAGATGCGACCGCGTGACGGTAAAGGTTAGGTCGGTCGACTTGTCGCTCTGCGAAATATTCTGAACAATCATGTCGACGTTAATGTTGGCATCCGCAAGCGGTCCGAATACCGCTGCAGCGATGCCCGGCCTATCGGCGACCCGACGCAGAGTAATTTTGGCCTCGTCACGCGAGTAGGCGATGCCGCTAACAATCTCTTTTTCCACAATCTCATCCTCGTCGACAACGAATGTCCCCGGTGTGTCGTTGAAACTCGAAAGAACCTGAAGCCGTACGCCGTAGTTCATCGCCAGTTCAACGGACCGCGTCTGGAGCACCTTTGCACCGAGCGACGCCAACTCGAGCATCTCCTCGTAGGTGATCTTGTCGAGTTTCCGCGCCCTGGTGACGATGCGGGGGTCCGAAGTGTAGATCCCATCGACATCGGTAAAAATATCGCAACGTTCGGCCTTTAGCGCAGTTGCGAACGCGACGGCACTCGTATCGGTGCCACCCCGTCCGAGCGTCGTTATTCGGTTGTCAACACTCAGACCCTGGAAGCCAGCGATAACGGCAACCTGTCGCTCTTCAAATCGCTGTTGAATCGCTTGAACGTCAATCTCCTGAATGCGAGCCGACCCGTGTGAAGAATCTGTTCGGATCGGCAGCTGCCAACCGAGCCACGACCGTGCAGAAATCCCCATCTCTTGGAGAATGATTGCAAAAAGGCCCGCCGTGATCTGCTCTCCCGTAGAGACTACGGCGTCATACTCTCGCGTGTCGTGAAGTTCGGCGGCCTCGCCGGTCCATTGGACCAATTGGTTGGTCGTACCCGCCATCGCCGACACGACGACAACAACGTTGTTGCCACTGTCATACTCCGACTTAGTTCTGAGAGCCGCATTCCTGATGCGCTCAAGGTTGGCAACGGATGTGCCGCCGAATTTCTGAACAATAACAGACATAGAACCCGGAATAGACTTGGCGGCAGCCAACTGCCACTCTTGACTGCGTTGCCCGGAGCTATTTCTTGTTCCGGTAGGTAAGCCTATACATATAGACGACGCCAATTTCAGGCAAGCAAGGCAACACATGTGACGGCGAATACGGCCACTGCTGGGTCCTCGATTGACGATGTTGAGGTTGATCGGTTTAGCAAAATGTCGGCCCTTTGGTGGGACGCCGACGGTCCATTTCGACCGCTACATCAGCTAAATCCGGTCCGCCTACAGTACATCAGAGACCACCTTTGTCGCCAATTCGACCGCGACCCATCCCGGCCGCGCCCACTAGATGGTCTGCGCATTGCTGACATCGGGTGTGGTGGCGGCCTCCTGTGCGAACCAATGAGACGGCTGGGTGCCGCCGTTGTCGGCGTCGACCCCTCCGAGGAGAACATCAAGGCTGCCAAAGCCCATGCCGCCACCATGGAACTTGATATCGACTACGTTCAGGCAACGGCCGAAGACCTGTCAGCGTGGGGCGAAAAATTTGACGTCGTCTTGAACATGGAGGTCGTCGAGCACGTTGCCGATGTACCTGGGTTCCTCCAGGCTTGCGCAAGCCTCTTTCGGTCAGACGATTCAAGCATGGTGGTCGCGACGCTGAACCGAACTGTGAAGGCATACCTTCTGGCGATCGTCGGCGCGGAATATATCCTCGGATGGCTCCCGAAAGGAACTCACGACTGGAACCGATTCATCCGGCCATCAGAATTTCGGCGCTATCTGGCCGCAGTAAATTTGGAGATCAAAGATCTAAGCGGGATCTCCTACGAACCCGTCTCACGAGGATGGCGCTTATCTTCGAACCTCGCAGTGAACTATATGGGGTTCGTGATAAAGCCTTAGGCATCTTCCTTCGTGGGCCACGGAAGCACGCCGAACTCCACCCCGTCGTCGCGCAAATCAACCGCCTCGTCCGGGGTCATTTCTCCGTAGATATCGCGATGCTCGGTTTCGCCGAAGTGAATCTTTTTGGCCTCTTCGGCGAACCCCGCGCCGACATGCTCAAAGTTCTGTTCAACCTGACCCCGAACGGCGCGTGCCAGACGCATTAACTCCGCACCCTTTTCAGATCCACCCGACGCCGCCGGTAGTTGGGTCTTAGGCGCCGCTGGAGCGCGATCACCGCCCGCCGAAACGTTCGGCGACATCAGCGATTTTTCGAGCTCGACGCTGCCACAGATCGGACACAACAGCTCACCGGTTTTGGCCTGCTCTTCATAGGCGTCACTGTTCGAGAACCAAGCCTCGAAAACGTGATCGTGTGGGCAGCGAAGATCGAACGAAATCATAGTCGATGTCTCTAGATTTTCTCTTTTTCGATATAGAACAGGCCCTCGGTTTTCAAGGACAGGTTCGACCACATCATGGGCCTAAACGGCAATGTACCCTTACGGAGCCGCGAAGTCCGTTGTCGTGCTCCATGCGGAGATCGACTCTCGAGCGGACTTGATCCGGGCAAGGTCGAGATCGGCATACGACACACCCACCGTCTCGCCAGCATCGAGAATAACCTCACCCCACGGCGCGACCACCATCGAATGCCCATAGGTCACTCTTTTCGCGGGGTGACTACCGACCTGGGCCGGCGCCACAACGTAGGCCCCGGTTTCGATTGCACGGGCCCGGAGCAAGACCGTCCAATGAGCCCGCCCCGTGGTCGCCGTGAAGGCTGACGGAACAGTGATGACCTGTGCCCCAGCTTGACCGAGCAAGCGGTAGAGCGATGGAAATCTGATGTCGTAGCAAATCGTCATGCCAAGTCGTATCCCACCCAAATCGGCTGTCACAGCAGCCGATCCAGGTCGGTAATTGCGAGACTCGTTATAGACCTCACCATTAAGTAGGGTGACGTCGAACATGTGAATCTTGTCGTACCGCGCCGCAATCGCGCCATCAGGGCCGAACAGGAGAGATCGATTAAAAATGCGGCCGTCGCCCGCCGCAACGCCAATAGACCCAGCAAGCACCCATCTGCCCACTGTCGCGGCGAGGTTAGAGAAGTGGGCGACCGCCGGATGTTCGGCCTCTTCAACAGCATGGTGCAGTAGCTGCGCACGATCTGCCGCCATGAGTGAAACATTTTCGGGCGTCGTAATAAGGTTGGCGCCTGCGGCGCCAGCCTCTTTTACGCATTCGCCGACAACTGCGAGATTTCTGGCCATGTCGTCGCCAGCGCAGACTTGCACGCAGGCGACTTTCATCTCGAAACCTTATGCAGCTGGCTGAGAAAGCATTGAGTCGAGGCGACCGTCGCGCTCAAGCGCGTAGAGCTCGTCGCACCCGCCGATACCATCGCCGTTGATAAAAATTTGAGGCACGGTATGGCGCCCCTCTGCTCGCACGGACATCTCGCCGCGTTTGGAATTACTAAATGTGACGTCAACTTCATTGTAGTCGACCCCCTTCTTCTTGAGAAGATTCTTCGCACGTGCGCAGAACCCGCACATCATCGTCGTATAAATCTCAATTTCTGCCATGGGCCCGCTGCCGGAGTAAATAAGTACATTCCTAGAGTAAGTGTCTCGGCATTCTGTTTGCAACAGGTCTTCCGTCTGCGTCACAAATCAGGTGAACGAGGTCGCACACGGGAGCGTCACAACGTCAACCTGCGACGCTCCCATGCTCAATAGGGCGCGGATGGACGCCGTAACGGTTGTACCCGTTGTCAGACTGCAGTCGATAAGGATTATGTGTTGCCCCTAGGCTTCTGCCGCGCAGCCTCGGTTGGAGCGATCATTCAGCGTAGGTTCTTCCCCTGAGCGTTGCGGCCTAGCCCACTCAGAGTGGGCATACACCTTGTGCGCTGAAAGGCGGTCGCGACGACCTCGATATCGGCAACAGCACCCAGGCCATGGGCAAGAACAGCCGATTGATTGTAGCGCCGCCGGAGCAAACGATCAGGGTGACATCGGCACGGGGTCGACAACGTTAGCGTCGGCAATAAGCTTCTCTCCCGCCGCGTACAGCCAAGAAACAACGAAGGGTGCTAAATCCAGTCGGTCGCCATGCTTGAAGGCAAAGATGAGGTTTTATGACCCATCGTCATAGGTCATGGCCGCACACGCACGTTCAAAGGGCGGCGACCGAGACAGGCAGGTGCCGCGCCAACTATCGGCAACTGCATCGCAGTCGAAAGGCAGGCCTCATCGCGCGCAGAAGTCTGGAACGACGAACCGCATCTTCGACCCGCACGTCGGACACAGGCTGGTTCTTTGCACGAATGCTCTACAAATCGGGCACTGTCTTAGCACGATGAAATCCAGCGCCGCGTCGGCAATGCCAGACCCAAGTCGACGAATTCCCTCGATCACTCCCAGCGTTATGGACGGAGGGAACTTGTCTTCTACACCTCTAGAACGACCTTGCCGAAGAACTTGCGGCTCGCAATCAGATCGTGCCCGGCCTTCACATCCTTGAGGGGAAGAATTTCCTCAATTACCGGCCTCAATTTGCCCTCTTTGACAAGCTTGAGAACGATCTGGTTCGTTGAGACGGGCGCAAAATGTGTTGATGTCATCGTGAGTTGCTTGCGGAAAAACTCAATCATATCGATCTCAACTTTTTCTCCAGCATGGGCACCTGCGGTCGACAGTCGACCGTTGAGACAAAGGGCCTCAAGGCTTTGCTGCAAAATATTGCCGCCGACGCACTCGATCACGACATCCGCGCCGCGCCCATCCGTCATCTTCATGACTTCATCGACAATGCTTTGTTTGGAGTAGTTGATCACTTCGGAGGCGCCGAGCTGGCGCGCCCGATCGAGCTTGTCGTCCGACCCAGCTGTGGCAATCACCCGCGCGCCAGCCATCGCGGCGATTTGCACTGCCGCCGATCCAACGCCCGAGCCCGCGGCGTTGACCACGACGTCCTCGCCTTGTTTAACTTTTCCCTTGGTCACCACAAGTTCCCAAGCCGTCGCCATCGCAACCTGCGTTGCCGCAGCATCAAGATCGGAAAGCCCATCAGGGATGCGAATGATATTTGGCTCAGTCACTTTGACGTACTCGGCGTACGTGCCCCAGCTGGTCACCCCAAGTTTGTCGAAGTCCAAGCAGATGTTGTCCATCCCAAGGGCACAATTGCAGATCGCTCGGCGGCACTGACCTGAAGAGGTCGTCAGTTGCGGCATCACACGATCTCCGACACTGAATGCGGTTACACCCGATCCAACTTCGGCCACGACGCCAGCGCCCTCGACCCCGAGGATGTGCGGCAATTTGAGCGATAGGTAACCAGAAATATCGCCACGAACGTCCAGATCGAAGCGGTTCAGACCAACGGCCTTCAGGTTAATGAGAACCTCGCCCGGGCCAACCTTGGGGGTGTCTATATCTTGGTAGGTGAGAACGTCCGACGGACCGCACTCGTGAATAACAACCGCTTTCATTTTTCGCCGCTCCCGAATCTCAGAAAGGGGGACTCTAACAGTAATCCCAGTGAATGGAGTAGGATCGCCGCCGCGATATCTCCACTTTGCTGCATCGAGATCAATGGCCGAGACACCCCTCTTTGATCGCGCGTCCGTTGTCCGCAATCGACTGCGGTCGCACGTTCCAAACTTTCTCGTCAGCGAAGTCGCTGCGCGCCTCTCTGACCGACTATTGGACATTCAACGCACGTTCCGGGTGGCACTCGACTTCAGCGGTCGGCCCGGCCTTTCCGGGGCGCTATCAGACTCCGGCGCCGGTGCCGCACGTGGTATTGAAACGCTCTACGTGATTGCCGATGCACCCAAGCTCGCCACGCATGGCGTGCCAGTGATCGCCGACAGTGAAGTCCTTCCTGTGGCCGACGGGCGGATTGATCTCGCCATGAGCGTGATGTCACTCCACTGGGCGAACGACCTTCCGGGCACGCTTGTTCAGGTGCGTCGAGCTTTGCGGCCCGACGGGCTTCTACTCGCTGCGTTCCTTGGCGGCGACACGCTGACTGAACTCCGCGAATGCCTCAGCGCGGCGGAAATCGAGATCTCGGGTGGGATTAGCCCCCGCGTCATTCCGTTCGCCGACCTGCGTGACGCGGGCGGCCTATTGCAGCGCGCCGGCTTTGCCCTACCGGTCGCCGATCAAGATCGGATCAATGTCACTTATGCGTCGCCCATGGCGCTGATGCACGACCTCCGCGCGATGGGTGAGACCAACGCTTTGTCTCGGCGCCGGAAGCATTTTACCTCGCGAGCCGTGTTTGCCCGCGCGGCAGAATTGTACTTGCAGCGTTACGCGAAAGGCGATCGCATTCCCGCAACGTTTGATG
Organism: Alphaproteobacteria bacterium; assembly: GCA_026421105.1. The sequence goes on from JAPKDI010000045.1 coordinate 7,683, forward strand.
TCATCTATCTAACCGGTTGGTCGCCACACGAGTCGCAGCAAAAACCGTTGCGTCCGGGAAGCGCGACATCCCGCCTCGCTGCGGCACTTGACACCGAGGAGCAACCGACCGGCGAAAAGGCATTGCCAAAGCCGTCAAAGATAGTCCCGTAGCATCGCGACAAGCGGAACATCGGCGGCGGGCATCGCAAGATCGGCAAGGTTTTCCATCGCCACCCACTTTAGCGCTTGCCCTTCACGGCCGCGGGGCTGCCCCTCCCATACCCTACAAAGATAAAGGGGCATCAATAGGTGAAACGTTTCGTAGCGATGGGAGGCAAAACAGAAGGGCGCTAGACAACTCTGCTCGATATTGATGCCAAGTTCTTCGTCAAGCTCACGAATAAGAGCGGCCTCCGGTGACTCACCGTCGGCTATTTTGCCGCCGGGGAATTCCCACAGCCCCGCCATCGATTTGTCGGCTGG
>JAPKDI010000414.1 GCA_026421105.1 Alphaproteobacteria bacterium
GATCGCCCCATCGCCAATCCAACCGCCTTGTTGAAGTGCGCCCAGTGCGGCGGCGGTGATGCCGGAACGATACGGCGCGTCCATTAACACGAGGCTTGCAGGGTCACTGGCGGAGCCGGGCTTTGTCGCGTCGCGGCGGATCACGGTGACGGTGTTGGTGGCGCTGAGGTGTTCGGCGTTGCGTTTGATTAGGCGTGCGGAGGCGGCATCGTTTTCAAAGAAGGTTACGCGGAGCGCGCCACGCGACAAGGCCTCGAAGCCTAACGCACCGGTGCCGGCGAACACGTCAAGCACATGCACGTCCGTTAGGGGCGCGCCGCTGTTAGTAAGCAGGCCGTGGGTGAGTTTATTGAAGATCGCTTCGCGGACGCGCTCGGCTGTGGGGCGCAAGGTGTTGCCCGGCGCGGTTTCGAGTTTGCGGCCGCGATGGGCGCCCGTGATGATCCGTAGCACTAGCGGCCCTGACCCATTTGTTCGCGCAAGACTTTGTGCGGTACCGGGTCGACATCCTCGGCCTTGAGTTTGCCTAACTGAAAAGGCCCGTAAGCCAATCGTATGAGGCGTGAGACCGGCCAGCCCAAGTGTTCCATCACGCGCCTGATCTCGCGGTTTTTGCCTTCACGCAACGAGACGGTGAGCCAGGCGTTGCTGCCTTGTTGCTTGTCGACGGTGGCGGTGATCGCGTCATAGCCAATACCTTCAATGGTGATGCCGCGTTTCAACGGTTCGAGCTTGGCTTGATCAATGCGACCATAAACGCGAACTCGGTAACGTCGGGTCCACCCAGTCGCGGGCAATTCGAGCTTGCGGGCGAGGTCGCCGTCATTGGTGAGCAACAACAGGCCTTCTGAGTTGAGATCGAGGCGGCCGACGGTGACGACACGCGGCAGGTTCTTGGGTAGGTGGTCGAAGATCGTGTCGCGCCCCAATTCGTCACTGTTGGTGGTCACCAGCCCAGGTGGTTTGTGGTAGCGCCACAGGCGGGTTTCTTGGGCGGCAGGGAGCGCTTTACCGTCGACCACGACCTGATTGTCGGCGGTGACCGTGAACGCCGGTGATTTGAGGAGGACGCCGTCAACGGCAACTCGGCCCTGCTGGATCCATCGTTCAGCCTCGCGCCGCGAACATAGACCGGCACGGGCGATGCGCTTAGCGATGCGTTCGGCGGGTTTTGGAACGATAGCGTCAGTCATCGGGAAGCCTTGATGAAGGCGTGGAATATTTTCGCGTCACCGTCGCTGATGTCGTACTCGGGATGCCATTGCACCCCAAGGCAAAACCGGTGCGCGGGTGATTCAATGCCTTCAACAACACCGTCGGGCGCCACAGCATTGATAACGACCGCGTCGCCATCATGCGCTGCGGCTTGATGATGCGCGCTATTGACCGGCAACTCATCGGTGCCGACGATTCGGTGCAGCAACGTGTCGGGCGCGACGGCAACGGTGTGGCCTGGTTCATCCCTCGGGTTGGGTTGTTCGTGCGCCAAGGCGCCCGGGACGGCATCGGGGATGTGCTGCACGAGGGTGCCGCCGAGCACGACGTGCAAGAG
>JAPKDI010000415.1 GCA_026421105.1 Alphaproteobacteria bacterium
GCGATCCAATAGGTCGGCACCGAGAAGCCGAACAGCGAAACAAAGCGGCTCACCTGATCAAATAATTTGTTGGGCCGCTGGGCAGAGCGTAGACCGACTGGCACCCCCACAAGGGCTCCGAGCAATACAGCCGACAAAAGAAGCTCAAGGCTAGCAGGCAAGCGATTGCGGATTTCATCCGCGACCCGCTCGCTCGACTGCCAAGATTCACCAAGGTCGCCGGTCGCGAGTTTGCCCACGTAAATGCCGAATTGGACGAAGAAAGGTCGGTCAAGACCTAGCTCGCGCTCGATCTCGGCAAACGCCGCCTCATCGGCCATCGGTCCAGCGAGCATTGCCACCGGATCTTGATCACCAATGCGCAGCAACATGAACGTCAAGAAGGTGATGCCCAACAAAATGGGCACCACCATCAAGAGTCGCCGCCTAAAAAAGTGGCGGAGTGTCGTTCTCAAGAGTTATTACCAAGGCAACGCCTTAGTTATCAGCTCTCGTCGCAGCTCAGATGCTTCCAGACCAAGCGATCATGCTGATGCCACAACCATCCCGAGATGCACGGCGCGGTCACCGCATAGGTCTTGGGGAAGTGAGTGACAACGAACGTCGAATCATCAGCGTGGATCTTCTGCGCCTCGTGCGCCAAATCGACCCGTTTTTTATGGTCGGTTTCCTCAATCAACGCATCTACAACGGCATCAAACCGATCACTCTTGTAGTCGTTGACGTTTGACGAGCCCGCTTGGTGTGCAGAAAGATAGAACGCATAACCCGGTGCTAACACGAACGCATTGGCAAGGTGTGGGAAGAACGGCAGGTCGCGCGTACCTTTACGACGGCGCGAATTCATTTCCGCTTTGGGAATACGCTTTAGGGACAGGTTGACACCAACTTTGCCCAACGCGTCTTTAGCCTGGATCGCCAAAGGCTCTTCCCACCACCAGTTGTCACTGTACTCCATCTGGATGTCGAGACCGTTGCCGTAACCCGCGTCGCTGAGCAGCGCCCGCGACTTGTCGAGATCGGTGCCGGCGTTGTGGGAGGCCGTATGGAATTCACCGAAGGCCGGGGCCAGGATAGAGTCGGCGCGTTCACCCAGACCACGGAATACAGCCACACCAATAGCGTCATAATCCATTGCGTGGATGATCGCTTTACGGACCCTGATGTCATCAAACGGCGGGAAGTTCGCGTTCATCCGTAGTGTCGCCATGCCGGTACCCGGCACACTGTCGACCTTAACATTAGGGTCATTTTTGAGGTCAACCAACTGCTGGATCGGCATTCCGTCAGCCCAGTGGATCGCCCCGCTCTTGACCAAAGCCGCCCGACTGGCGGCCGATGGAATTTCGCGGAACACGACCCGATTGAAGAAGGGTTCGTCCGAGAAGTAGTTCTTATTCAGTGTGAAGACCGCACCTTCGCCCGGGCGTACCGACTCGACATGGTACGGGCCGAAGCCTGCAGTATTTTTCGCGAGCCATTTGGTGGCCCACTTGTCGTCGTCCGTCGCGAACTCCTTGACGTGTTTGGAGTCCAC
>JAPKDI010000416.1 GCA_026421105.1 Alphaproteobacteria bacterium
CCCAACCGTCTGTAAACCACCACTCGTCGTCGATGCGGTAGAGGTTGCCCTTGACGCCATCGGTGAAATTGCGCTTCAGGAAATCGTTTGCCACCGGCTCGACCTCCTCGCGCATTTGCGGCGAACTGCTGTTGACCGTGAACCAAATCATCTCGTTCTCATTCACCACATGCCCCATCAAATAGAGCATGTAGCGGGTCAGGCGATTGCGGCTGACACGGCCGTTGGCGTCGTCGTCCCACGAGAGCTTGTACTTGCCTCGGAACCGCCGGTCGTTGGGCATCTTCCACTTGCCTCGGTTCAGGTTATTGCCGCGCGTCCACGGGCTGCCGCTGTTTCGCATCTCGCAATTGTACCGAATGTCATTCTCGTTGGAGATGAACGTGGCGTTGAAGTAGTGGTTGGACAGGCGCGGGAACTTGTACTTGTACTTCGAGCTGCCTCCGTTGCTGATCGCCCCCATGTCGTAGTCGGAAACGACAAGGCGCACCGTGCGCAAGTCCGTCTTCTGCTTGCGGTTATCGACGATGTACAGCGCCGGCCGTTCCGGCCCCCACTTGGGCTGCGCGGCGCTCGCTCCCTCATGAGTCTTGGCCTCGACGTAAAACTGCACGCGCCTGCCATTGGTGCGATACTCTGTCAGCGTGCCGGTGAAAATGCCGTCGCCGGCCACCTCGTCCCCGCCCCGGCTGCCGTCGTCGTACATCGTCTTGGTTTTCCATGCGCCGGTGTTGCTCGACGAATCGGCGCGGTGGCGCACGCTCACCGTGGCCAGCGACTCGGCCGACGTGATCCGCGCCGTGACGCGCACTGACTGGCTCGACGTCGGCACGGCTGGGCTGTGCAGCAATTGATCGACCTGCGGGGGCGTCTTGGCGGCAAACGCCGAGTTGCGCTTTCCGGGCGTGCCGAGGTTCTCCGGTATCTCGACCAGGAAACTGCCGGCAACGCTCTTGTCCCACGTCCACACGACCAGCCTCGGATTGCCCCGGACCCAGCGCGCCTTGAACTTAACCGTGAGGTCGTCGTTTCGGCGGACGTCGGCGGTCATGTCGATCTCCATCCGGTTCGGCCTGTTGTCCCCGTGGCCGTCCGAGATGAGATGCAACTCCCGGCCGTCCATGTACGTCGCCCAATGGTTGCCCTGCACCAGCCACCCATTGGCGCTGGAGTTGCTTGCAGACAACTTGTTCGCGTTTTTAAGGACGTTCTTATTTGTTCGCGAACTGATGGCATTGATCTCTGAGAGAACGATCTCCGAGTCGCACACCAAAATCATGTGCAACTCCCGGTAGTCCGCCGCACCGCCCATGGTTTTCAACTGCCGATACCGCCCGGTGAAGGTGTATTCGCGAAAACTGCTTTTCGCTGTCTCGTCACTGTCGCGCCACGCCGACGGCAGTCTGTTGTCCGCCCACGGGCTGACCAGTTCCATGCTGCTGCCGCCGCCCCGGGTCCAGCCGGGCCAGTCGCCGTGGTTGCGGTAATCGACCTCGTCCGCGATGCCCGCGGGAAGACTGCGTTCCCTGCGGTGCC
>JAPKDI010000417.1 GCA_026421105.1 Alphaproteobacteria bacterium
CCGCCGCCGTGTTGATTGACACTTTGTCCGCACCAGCCAGAAGAAGCTTGCGGACGTCCTCCAATGTGCGCACACCGCCGCCGACCGTGAGCGGCATAAAGCACTGTTCGGCCGTTCGCTTGACCACATCGAAGATGGTGTCGCGATTCTCATGGCTTGCCGTGATGTCGAGAAAGCAAAGTTCGTCGGCACCCTGCTGGTCGTAAAGCCGCGCTTGTTCTACCGGATCGCCAGCGTCGCGCAGATCGACAAAGTTGACACCCTTAACCACCCGCCCGTCTTTGACGTCGAGACACGGAATGATTCGGGCCTTCAACATGCGTTTAGGCCGCGGCCGCCAGCGCGTCGGTCGGCTCCAGCGTGCCTTCGTACAGCGCGCGGCCAATGATGGCGCCAGCAATGCCCCGGCCCTCATTGGCTTTTAGGGCCACGACGTCGTCAACGGTTGCCACACCACCTGAGGCAATGACCGGGATGGCGACGGCTGCGGCAACCGCTAATGTAGCCGCGACGTTCACGCCTTCGAGCACGCCGTCGCGGTCGATGTCGGTGTGGATAATCGCAGTGACCCCATCATCCTCAAAGGTTTTTGCCAGATCAACCGCCGTCATCTCCGAAACTTCGGCCCAGCCCTCGACCGCAACCTTGCCGCCCTTGGCGTCGATGCCAACAGCAACGCGTCCGGGAAATTCCCGCGCCGCCGTGCGCACAAGATCAGGATCGCGCAGCGCCACCGTGCCCAGAACGACACGCGCGACCCCGCGGTCCATCCAGCGCTGGATGGTCTGCAAATCGCGAATGCCCCCGCCGAGCTGCACCGGCAAATCGGTTGCGCCCAAAATCGCAGACACAGCATCGGCGTTGACCGGGCGGCCAGCAAAGGCCCCGTTGAGATCAACAATGTGGAGCCATGAAAACCCAAGGGCCTTGAAGTGCGCCGCTTGCGCCGCCGGATCATCATTGTAAACCGTGGCATCTTCCATGATGCCGCGGCGCAGGCGCACGCAGACGCCGTCCTTCAGGTCGATCGCTGGATAGAGGATCACGCCGATAGGTCCTTGGTATAGAAAAACCCTCGGATAAACGTACCGTCCACCTGCGCGTAGTTGGGCTTGATGCCCCAGCGCTTGAACCCTGCATTTTCGTACAGCGCGATGGCGCCCTCCTGAGTCTCGCGCACGTCGAGACTAATCTGACTCGACCCAAGCTCACGGGCGCGCTTTTCAAATTCAGCCAACATGCTGCGCGCCAGCCCATGGCCCCGCGCCCAGGGCGCGACAAAAAAACTGTTGAGGGTAACGTTGTGAGCGCCGGCCTCGTTGTTCGGGGCGGGGCGCACCATCTGTGCCGTCCCGACGATCGTCCCATTGTAACGGCCGACCAAAAGTTCGCGCTCTGGCACCAGCATCGCGCCGCGCCAGTAAGCCGCAAGGCGATCGCGCGGCGGCGGGTCAATCCAATCAAAGCCAATGCCGACCTTGATTGCTTGCTCAGTGGCAGCGCAGATATCGTCGAGGTCGTCGTCCTCGAACTC
>JAPKDI010000418.1 GCA_026421105.1 Alphaproteobacteria bacterium
GCGACGCTGACTAATATCGCAGGCTTGTCGATGGCGTTAGGCGCGTTCTTAGCAGGGCTCCTGCTGGCCGAAACAGAATTTCGCCACCAGGTCGAAACTGACATCCAACCCTTCAAGGGACTACTCCTAGGTCTCTTCTTCATCACAGTCGGCATGAGCGTTGATTTTGGTGCCGTAGCGGATCGTGCAATCTGGGTCGTGCTGGCGGTCATCGGGCTCATGTTGCTCAAAGGGGTCATTGCCGGTGTCTTGGCGCGCATCTTCGGGCAGCCTCGTTCGGTTGCCATCCAAGTAGGGTTCTTGATATCGCAGTCGGGCGAATTCGCGTTCATTGTCGTCGGCGTCGCTCTGGCACTTGGTATCCTGCCCGGCGAAATTGCCCAGTTCATGATCATCGTGGCCGGGGTCACAATGATGCTGACGCCCGTTGTTGTCGCCCTTGGCAGGCGCACCGTTGCCTATTTGGATCGCAGCCCCGTGACCGAAGTCAATCATCTCGGCGATGAAGCCCACGCCAACCCCAACATGGCCGCGCCGGATTTAGAGGACCACATCATCCTCGCCGGATTCGGGCGGGTCGGTCAAACAATTGGCCGTCTACTAGAAGCCCAAACCGTGCCCTACATCGCGCTCGACCTTAATGCGGGTCGGTTGGGAAGCTGCCGTGCGCACGGCTTGCCGGTTTACTACGGCGATGCCAGCCGCCGTGATGTTTTGGAAAACGCGCGGGCGGATCATGCTGCGTGCATTGTCGTCACGATGGACGATCCGGTGCGCACCGCGCGCACTGTTGCCACCATCAAAGAAGCCTGGCCGCGCGTCCCGGTTCTGGTCCGCGCAAGGGATCGTAAACACGCGGCAGAGCTCGCCCTTGCCGGCGCGACCAGCGCGGTGCCGGAGACCGTGGAGGCGAGCCTGCAGCTTGCCGCGCAAACCCTGCGGCTTTTGGGCATCCCCCAAGAAGCTGTGACGCCACTTATCGAAAACGCGCGCGATGATGAATACGCTGCGCCGACACCCATCTTGGGGGAACCCGTCGAGGCTTCGACGAAGACCTAGGTGCCCGGCGCTCCTCCGCGTGAACCCCGAAAAGGTGAACGATGCCGTTTTTCGATTATCTGATCGACGAGGCAGGGGTCAACGATATCGCCCGGACCGAACCCGAAAAATTCATCCACCTCGGGGCCTTCACTCAATCGGTGTAACGCGGGCCGTCTCCATCAGGAACGGGAGAAAATCGAAAGGCGGTACCTCTTGGCCTAAGCTGGTCAGCATGGCGTGGACCTGCCCGCGATGGTGGGTTTCGTGATTGCATAGGTTCGCCACTATCAAGTTGGTCGGGATTGCGATGTCGTCGCCGGATCGTGCCTTGAACCGAATAGGTCCGGCAAGAGCCGCTTCATCCATGCCATCAACCGCGCACCGGGGATTTTGCGCGTCGCACGGGTATCGTCCAGCGTGTCGTGCAGCACTATGTCCAATCCGGCAGGCGCCTTCCCGGTCCCATCGACCCGGTGCATCCAAATCATGT
>JAPKDI010000419.1 GCA_026421105.1 Alphaproteobacteria bacterium
TGTAGTTCGGCCACATTGGTGAACGTGAAATCACGAAAGTCGTCTTGGGTAATGAGCTCGTGCTTAACGAGTTCGAATGCTTCAGCCAATACTTGCGTCATATCAGGTACATCGAAGTGGCCAACATCCGAGCCAAACATGGCTTTGAGGCGCGCATCGAAATGATTGAGGCGCGGGTTGAATGCGGTGGCAGCCATGCGGTCGTCGGCCTCGCAGCCGAAATAGAAGTTGGGCACGAAGCGCTTGTAAATGTCGCGGCCTTTTGAGATCCCGCAGGCGGCGAATTCGTCTGTGGGTTCGGGTTCTTCGCCGGTCGGGGCCATGAGGGGATGGTCGTAGCCCTTTTCAATTTCGGCGGCATGTCCCCGGTATTGCGCGTTGCCGTATTCCTCGAACAAGGCTCGCATTTGCTGGCGATCGACTGCGCCCGGATCAAGATTGGCGCGCAGCGCCGTCATGTTGCGCTTTTCCCAGTGCTCGCACAGATCGTTGTAGAGATTGGCGGCCCAGCCGACCCCTCCTTCTAAAAAGCAAAACTTGAGATCGGGGAAGCGGTGGGTGACGCCGCCTAGAAACAACGCTTTTGCAAAGGCTTCGCCTGCGGCAGCGAAGTGGCCGATGTGGTTGTAGACGAAGTTGGAGCCTGAGCGCCGCATGCCCCATCCCATCGTGTTGTTATGGGTGGCAGGGGCTACCCCGAGTTCAGCGAACTTGGCCCAGACCGGGTCGTAATCGTATGCGGAATCAAGGGCGAGCGGATCAACCCAGAAGGCATGCGCACCGAGTTCGGGTACGATTTTTTCTACGGCGCGCAGCGGTCGTTGCACGGTGCCGGCGATCATCGCGGCCTTGAGGCCGAGCGTCCCGCAAGCAAAGTCCAACTCTTCGATGGCTTCTTCGGGCGTGTGCATCGGGATCGCGGCCGCGGGTGCCATGCGATCTTTGTGACCGGAAAAGACGTCCGCATACATGAGGTTGACGGCACGACACACGCCGCGGCGCAGGTCGTCTTCAATGGCACCGGAGATGAACGGGATGGCGACGGTGGGAAAGACAACCATGAAGTCGACTCCGAATTCGTCGAGCCGAGCGCGCAGCAAGTTCGGCAACAGTGCCGTCGCGCGGTCATAGGTGTGGGCCGGCATCGCCCAGAACGGCGGGCGGATCACACCGCGTTCGCGGCGCTCATCAGGCGTGAGCGTCGACCACGTGCCCCACGCGCCTTTTTTCATCCGCGTGAGGTAGTCATCGGCAAGGCTTTGCCCACCGGCCTGACGCAGATAGTCGAGCAACACCGGAGGCGTTTCGACCAAATGCCCATCGGCATCGATCACCGGATGATCAAGCGACTCGCGGATCTTCGTGGAGGCGGAGTTGGTCATGCGTGGAGCCTATCGCGTGCCATGGCGTTATTACAGTCGGGTGGCAAACTCTTTCCTGCCCTCTCCCTCGGTGAGGGAGAGGAGGTATCTGTTTTTTAGTGCGCTACTATGACCACAGCACCATGTCGCCTGTGGGGAGGCGGCCGAC
>JAPKDI010000046.1 GCA_026421105.1 Alphaproteobacteria bacterium
AAAGCCGCCGGTGCGAGAGCACCTAGCAACAGTTTTTTCACAGTAACTCCTCCCTGTGTTCGATTGACCGGCCAGACCCGGTTTCAAACCGGACACCGACCCGCCTGCAGCCTTGTGGCCGCAATCGTTGGCTATGCTACTTTATTGTACGTACCAGGTACACAGAGGTAGACCTCAAGAATAGGCAAAAAAAGGGCCCCGACGCGATTGCCGAGGCCCATATCTCAACCGTGACGAGTGATCTTAGCTCGTAGGTGCGGTCAGGCCGTTGATCTTACCGATCGTGTTGTTGAAATCGATAGCGCAGTCATTACCGCAACGCCCTGCCCATTTCGGCAGAACGGTATCAAGCATAATCTGCCGCAAAAGCTTCAGGTCAGCATCGGAAGGATCGACCCTAACCATTCCGCCCGGCGTACCTTCAGGGCACGGACCGGTGGTGTTGCAGTTGATGCCCATCTCGCCTTCGCTGCGATTCAGCGCCCACATCTCGTCTTCGTGGGATTGCATCTGCCCCTCAATGATTTGGCGCACGTCGGCGTCCAACCCATTCCAAGCTTCGATGTTCACAACCAAGATGCCCGAAGCGAAGTTGATCGGCAGGGTGTAAAGGTACTTCGCACCTTCGTACCATTTGGCCGAGTAACCACCGAGCGTACCGGTGATGGCGCAATCGATGACGCCCTTCTGCAACCCCTGCTGCACTTCGCCAAACGACATCGGAATACCTGAGGCACCAAGGGCGCCCAAGAAGTCCGACTGCGAAATGCCGGAGCTACGAACCTTGCGGCCCTTCATGTCGGCCAGATTCTTCACTTCGTCGCGGCAATACAGAATTTGCGCCTGGAACGACTGCATCGTAAGAATCTTCAGACCGAAGTTCTCCTCGTAGTACCTCTCAAGGGTCGGACGGAACGCCATCGTTACCTTGTAAAAATCGTCGATCGTCGGTGACATGCCGGCCAAATCGGTCACATCGTTGATCGCCGCTTCACCCGAAACGTGACCAAGTTGGAACGTTGCAAACTGAGTTTGTCCACGCTGGGCAAGACGGAAACCTTCCGGACCCTTAAGGCCCATTTCGTTCCAGCCTTTGAAGTTCACTTTGACTTTGCCGCCGGTCAGTTCTGAAATTGTTTTGGTCCAGAACGGCGTTTGGATATCACGGAACTGCGTCGTCACACTGACGTTGCCGATGACACTGATTTCCGTTGCCGGAATCACGCCGTCAGGCTTTTCTTTGGACGCATGACCGGCAGCAAGAGCTGCGGTCGCACTAGCGGCAACAATGGCCCCAGCCGCAACCGCGCCAATAAGCTGATTTCTAAACATAGATTCTCCCTCGTTTGCTCAAAAAGGCCCTGCACCGGCACGACCCGTCTTGCTCATATGGACCCCGGCGAGCCCATTAAACTCAATTAAACACGCTCGGAAGCCACAATGCCATCTGCGGAAAAGCCAACAGAAACAGCATCATGACGATCATCATAATCAAAAACGGGAGCGAGCCAAGCACGACATCCCGGAACGGTCCCTTGCCGCGAACCGCTTGCACAACAAACAGGTTCACCCCAATTGGCGGCGTGATTAAGGCCGCCTCGATCAAGATCATGAACAGGACACCGAACCAGACCTGATCAAAACCTAGAGCAATAATGACAGGCACGACGATGGGCGTTGTCGCGATCATCAGCGACAGGGTTTCCATGAACATCCCCAACACCAGGTAGAACGCGATAATCGCGATCATTGCCCAGGTCGGGTTGATGTTGAGGCCTTCCATGAAGTTACTGACAAAGGCCGTAACGCCAATCGACTGCAGCACGAAGTTCAAAAAGAATGCGATGACTACGATTAACGTCACCATCGCTGTCGTCCGCATCGTTCCTTCGAACGCCGTCAGCAAGACCGTGCGGTTGATCCGTTTTCGGTACATCCCGAAGAGCACTGATGCCACGACACCCAGAGAGGCCGCTTCAGTTGGCGTCGCCAAGCCGGCGTAAATCGAGCCGACAACAACCACGAACAGAAGAATCGGCGGCAACAGGTGCTTCAGCGCCTTGATCCGTTCATCCCACGACGAAGACTCACGGGTACCGCTCAACGATGGCTTGATCACGCAAGCCAAAAAGATCGCCAGCGAAAACATTACCGCCAGCAAAAACCCCGGAATAATCGCTGCCAAATAGAGATCGTTGACCGATGTATCCGTCAGCACCGCATAGATGATCATGTTGATGCTGGGCGGTATCAGAATGCCGAGCGTTCCGCCCGCGGCCAACGAACCCAGAAACAACGGTGGGCTGTATTTATGCTTTTCAATGTTGGGAATGGAGACGGTACCGATGGTGGCCGCGGTCGCCACCGACGACCCGGATGTCGCCGCAAAGAGCGCACTCGACGCAACGTTCGTGTGCATCAGCCCGCCCGGTATCCAATTCACCCAGCGGTCCAGCGCGCGAAACATGTCAGAGGCAATCCCGGTCCGAAGCAGGATTTCACCCATCAAGATGAACAGCGGTACTGCGACGAGTATGAATTCGGTACTCGCCGACCAAGTGATGTCGCCCAGCGCGGGCAGCAGTGGAATGAAAGAGAACGTCTCGCCTAGAAAGATCGCGAGCACGCCCAAGATCGCCGCGACATAAATACCAAGTGCGGCCAGAATTAGAAGAAGGCCCAATGCAAGAGCAGCCATCAGGAAGCGCCTCCGCTCGCCGGTGGTTCGTTTTCTCTCACGATATCCAGTGTATCCTGGAGCTCGGCTTCGCCCTCACGTTGCTCAAGCCCAATCAACGCCGTCAGGCCCGCAAGATCTCCGCGCCCAAAACTATAAAGCCCGCGCAGCATATAAATCACACAAACAAAAGCGAACCACGACAGCCCAAGTGCCCAGAACGATTGCGGAAGAACCAGCGGCACCGCCAAATCGGACACCGATACCGCGCCCCAGTTACCGGGGCCAGGTAGGCCAAAGCTTTCGATCGTTAGTGACCAGGCGTAAAACGCCAGGATGACCGACAACATGGTCAACATGCCAAGAGCAATAAGATCCAGAATGGCGCGCCCGATTTTCGGAAAACGCGCGTAAATCACGTCAATGCGAATGTGGGTTTTGGTCGTCAGCGCAAACGAGAACGAGAACGCAACCGTCACCGCATAGAAATATATCGTGATCTCAAAGCTCTCGAACAGATTGTCGTTGAAAACGTTCCGCGCAAAGACATCCAGTGAGACCAACACGGCGCAAAACAAGATGGCGCCGCCGGAAGCCCACGCGAAATAGCGCGAAAGGCGCTCTAAGATGCCCTCGCGCTGGCCGTCAGTTGGTTCTGCCAAACCTTACGCTCCCTAAAGATGTCCGCCATCTAACGCGACGGTACTACCTGCATGCTTTAACTATGCATTCCGGTAAACTGGTGTCAATTGATTGTCGAGCCAATCACGCCGCGACCACGACGGAATGTTGCAGGACACCGATGCCGGCTACCTCAACCTCTATCACGTCGCCGGCGTTCATATAGATCGGCGGTTTTCGCGCTGTGCCAACACCACTGGGCGTCCCCGTGCTGATGACATCACCCGGGCGCAGGTCGGTCCACGCCGAGATATAGGCCAGCATTTCCGGGATAGAATAGGTCAGCTCGTCGAGGCGGCCCTCTTGCATCATCCGTCCGTTGAGCCGCGTCTCAAGACGAATGTCGTGCGGCGCCGGCATATCGTCGGCTGGCACCAACCAAGGCCCTATCCCACCTGACCCTGGAAAATTCTTCCCCGCGATAAGGTTCTGGGCCTGAAAATCGCGCACCGAGGCATCCATAAAGCAGGTATAGCCGACGACGTGATCCATCGCGTCCGCCTCGGCTATGTTGCGACCGGCCTTGCCGATAACCAGGGCAATCTCACCTTCATAGTCAAAGGCATCCGACACGCTGGGTTTGATCAGATCACCGCGATGCCCCACCAAGGTGTCGTTCAGCCGCACGAACACGGTTGGGTAAGGGTCCTTGTCCTTCCCCATCTCGACGCGATGGGGCTCATAGTTCAATCCAATGCACACCACCTTGCCGGGTGACGGGATCGTCGGCAGAAATACGATGTCATCAATTGTGTAGTCGGCGGCAAGCCCAGTGGCGGCCTTGGCAAGCCCCGCCAAGTCATCAGCAGCGATCGCCGACGCCAGGTTGGAATAGTGGACACGATCGGTCAAATCGATGACGCCTGCTCCATCTGCAACACCAAAACGCGGGCGGTCATCATTCGCTCGGAATGAACACAAGCGCATCAGTAAAACTCGACCAAGTCGCGCGGCACCTCGTGCAACAACCGGCAACCGTTCTCCGTCACGATCACCGAATCCTCAAGATGGAAGCTGCCCAGGTCCACATCGCGGTAGAACACCTCGGTATTCACAACCATGTCTTTCTCGAGCACGAACCCATTCTGTAAACTATCACCGGCGGGAAACTCAAAGACTTCAAGTCCAAGCCCGTGAGTCGTGACCGAGGTCAACTCACCGCGCAAACCGTGTGCCGCGATAGTGGTGCGGACGAGCTGCCGTAAATCTTGGGTATGGACGCCGGGTTTGATTGCGTCTTCAACCGCCTCAAGGGCCGTGACGACCGCTTTATGACGCTTGCGCTGCTCCGGCGTTGCATTGCCGACCACGGCGGTGCGCGCCAAGTCCATGTGGTAGGCCCGATAGGTGCCCAGGCAGTCCAACACGACCGCCTCGCCGTCATTCAAACGGTGCCCATCGACCGACGGCAAGCTAAAGCTCGACCCGTCGCCCGAGCCAAACATCATCCCGCGGTCTCCCAAGTGCCGCGCATCGGATTCAACCAATGTTCGGCGATAGATCTGGGTAAGATCGTACTCCACCATTCCGGCACGGCCGCCGTCGATCACCGCCTCCAACGCGGCCGCGTTGATTTGCGCGCCGCGTGTCAGCACCGCGACCTCATTAACGGTTTTGACCACACGAATGCGCCGCATGACCTGAAGCACGTCGGCAATTCCGGCGTTACCACCAATCTGAGCACTCTCCAGCATCCTGCAAAGTCGAGCGTCGTCGCAGCCGATACGCGCCCCGCTCAAACCGCGCTCCTTCAACGTAGTCGTCACGGCATCCAAAAATGTGGGCTGTTGGATCGGCGCCAGCGTGTCGCGCACCGTTTTGAGCTTCTGGCGCAACGGTGTGTCTAAATGGCGCTCCAGGGTTTCCCCCATGAACGCCCCCACCGTGCTCCACGGGTTGCCAAATGGCCGAATGTCGTCAATCCAGGTGCCCGCCTCCACCATGAACGGTAGGTCAAATTCCGGCAGCACCAGCGCGGGTGCATGGCTCGGGTCAGCTGGCAAAATCACGGCAGACGTGTAGTCCTCGAAATGGCCGAGCATGAACTCCGACGCCAGCCCGCTGCCATAAATGACATTAGTCGGGGTGGCCAAGACTACGGCATCAAGCCCTTCCTCGGCGAGCACTGCTCGCGCCCGCGATAGGTTAAGCAGCATCGTTCACTCCTTGTGTGACCCCAGAAGCCTCTTCAAACAGTACTTACTCTACCCACGCCGCCCGGCCGTGGCGACACCGGCTCCAGGCTTGCTGAGCGCCGGAACCTGGGCTACCAAGGTCGGGATTGGGGAGTGTGCGGACCGATGTCCGCTCGAACAGACGCTAAAGGGCCGCGAGGAAACCCTTACTGACGGATTTCATCGTTTTGGCGGCCGTCCATGGCGCGGCGTTTGGCGGTAGTGGGAAGGGGCGACATGGCAACGACGAAAGAGGTCCTAGCGGCGGTTGAGCGCAAGCGCGGCTATTTGCTCACTTATCACCGCATGATCGGGTCATCCGACCCGGACCTGCTGGCAGCCTATGACAACTTTTACGAGAACCTCACCCTCTCTCCACGGGCCTTCACCCCGCAACAGCGCGAACTCGTGTGGGCCGCCCTCCAAGTCGCTGCCGATGAAGAGCACGGCCACATTCATATGCGACGCGCCATCAAGGCTGGATTAGACGAAGGTATTCTCACGGACTCAATCGCGCTGGCTGGTGCTGCAGAAGCCCACCGCGCGCTATGGTTCGGCGCACATCACTGGAGCGAGTGGATTTCGGTCGAAACGGCGACCGATCGTTATTTGAAGATATGCGACGCTGCCCGTGGCGAAGTTGAGCCTGCGCTCGCAGAGATCATTCTGGCCATCTGCCACGGCGCCCGGCGCACATACCACGCCATGCGTATCCACCTCAAACGCGCTTTTGAAGCCGGCGCAACAGTGGCGCAAATGTCCGAAGGCCTGAGCTACATGTTGCTACCCTGCGGCGGGCCAACACTGATCGACGCGGTCGAGATTTGGGAGCAAGAAGCCGCCGCCGGCAATTGCCCATCGCCCTACGCTCCGGATGCCGCGCCATGAGCCCCCCTCTCCCCCGCCATCGGCGCAGCCCTCGGTCGCGCGCGGCGGGATTCTCGCACCGTTAGCAATATGACCGAACAATACGATGTTATTGTCGTGGGGGCCGGTACTGCGGGCATCCCATGCGCCGCCGCCGTCGCGGCGCGCGGCGGTCGCGTCTTGCTCGTTGAGCAAAACGAAGACGTTGGTGGCACGCTGCATCTTTCGGCCGGCCAAATGAGCGCTGCCGGAACCAAATTGCAAAAAGACCGCGGCATCCAAGACAACCCCAGCCTTCACTTCAGCGACGCGATGCGGATCAGCAAAAACACCGCCGACCCCGCGCTGGTCAACCTCGCGGTGAACCTCGCGCCCGATGTGATCGATTGGTTAATGGTTGAAGGCTTCGCGATGCACCCCGACTGCCCGCAGATATTTTACGGGCATGAGGCCTATACCGTCGCGCGAACCTATTGGGGCGTCGACGGCGGGTTATCCATCCTCGAAGTCTTGCGCCGCGTCCTGACCCGGCAGCTCCGCCGCGGCAAACTCGAACTACGGATCAAGACCAGCGTGGTCGGCCTGGTTCAAGGGTCGCGCTATCACTCGGTGACAGGCGTAGAATTGCGCGGCGCAGACGGCAGCGAAGAGACTGTGACTGCCAAGAATGTCGTCCTAACCTCCGGCGGCTATGCCGGGAATGCAGGCCTTTTCTCACGCCTTACCGAGGGCCACACTATGTATTCCGCTGGGATGCCGACCTCAACCGGCGCCGGGATTTTGTTGGGTGCTGCGGCAGGTGGGGCGGTCCGAAACGGCGACAAGTTCTTACCCACGTTCGCCGGCATCAGCATCGACGGCCAACGCAACCGAGTCGACTTCTACCGCATGCCATCGCTCACCCCCCAGTTGCGGCCACCATGGGAAATCTTCGTCAATCTACAGGGTCGTCGATTCGTCGCCGAAGATCACCCCAGCGTCGACGAACGCGAAAACCGGCTGATGGAACAACCGGAGATGTCGTTCTGGATTGTTTTCGACGACAACATTTTTAAGAACGCTCCACCTCTGCTCGACGCCGGTGGGGGTCTTGCGGGCGCCGACTGGACGCCAGAGGCCGTCAATGACGCCTACGCCAACCATCCTTCGTTCAAGAACGCCAACACGCTCGAGGCCCTGGCCGATGCATGCGGCATGCGCACCGACACGTTCACGGCGACTGTGGCGGAATACAACAAGGCCGTCGATACGGGCAAAGACTCCTTTGGCCGCACAAATTTTCCGGCCAAGATCACAAAAGGTCCCTTCCGGGCGATCAAGGCTCACGGCACGGTGCTCAAAACCCCAGCCGGCTTGACGGTGAACACCAATCTTCAGGTGCTCAGTCGCCACGGCAAAGTCGTCCCCAATCTCTACGCTGCAGGCGAAGCCATCGGCGGCGGCACCTTGTCGGGCCGCAGTTTCGTCGGTGGAATGAGCGTCACCCCATCCCTGGCCTTCGGCCGCTACCTCGGCAGCAACCTACTGAAATGGTAGGTGC
>JAPKDI010000420.1 GCA_026421105.1 Alphaproteobacteria bacterium
CCATCCCTGGCCTTCGGCCGCTACCTCGGCAGCAACCTACTGAAATGGTAGGTGCGCGCCCTAGGCGTGCTTCCGCCGCACGGCATCATAACTGCTCGCAACCGTTTCGGCATTGACGATCCTACGCAGAAGCTCGGCCACATAGGCCTCGAGATGCGCATCGATGCCTTCAAGTTCGAAGGCAATTTTCAGCACGCCTCCGACGACTTCGGCATGCCAATAGACTGGCACCATGTTCCGCTGTCGTCGGCCATGCTGTCGACCTCAACCGTTAAGAAGGGGCGCCTCTCGCGCATGATTGTTGCCGGCCCAACGGCTTGGGATCAAGCCATGCTTGGCAAAGAGGGCAACGGCCTCGGGCAGCACGCCAGGGTCGGCGGCTCCTTGAATGATGATAACGGCAGTGTTTCGTTTGCTTCGGTCAGGTGAAAACATGACCGACAGAATGCAAAATCAGCAGTGGGTGCGTTAGGGCAAAATCTCGGTTCCTCATGAGAACCGGGCCAATAAGTAGCCGCTGATTGGTCTGTGTCGTCATGGCGCGAGCCAATGCCGTCAGCTCCCGCCGCTGTCAACCGGGATTAGACCGCTTCAAGGCGCGCTGCGAGGTCCTTTTTCAGCACCTTGCCAAAACCGTTGCGGGGCAAGGCATCGACGAAAAATACTGCGCGCGGCACCTTGTAACGCGCCAGGTGCGCGCGGCAATACGCGAGCAGCACGGCCTCTTCAACCGGCCCGGCCGCCACAATAAACGCCGCTACCTCTTCGCCCAATTCGCGCGACGGCCACGCCACTGCTGCCACATCGTCGACGGCGCCGTGTCCCAACAACACCTGTTCAATCTCGGCAGGGTAAATATTGATACCGCCGCGAATGATCATGTCCTTAATCCGGCCCACCAGGTACAGCCTACCCTCTTCGTCGAACTTGCCAAGATCACCGGGGTAGAACCAGCCTTCGTGAAATGCCTCTTTAGTCGCTTCTGGATCATTGTAGAACGCCATCGCACACGCTCCGCCGCGATAACGCACGCGGCCCACCTCACCGATCACGAGCGGTACATTGTCGTCGCCCACCACTTGCGCCTCGGCGTTGTGCACCAAGCGGCCAACCGACCGCGCCGCCGCACCGTCATCGCTGGGCAACAAAACTGACAACCCCCCGCCTTCAGTCGAGCCGTAATAGTTGTGCAAGTTGGGTGACACCCGCGCCAGCAACTCTTCACGCTCGTCAGGGTGAAGGATTGCCCCCGTGGTGAAAATCAAGCGTGGCCCCGACAAAAGATGACCCTCCGCCGGTACAATTGCCATCAATCGCCGTAGCAACGTTGGTACCAACAGCGTGACCGTGATGTTCTCGCGCGCAATTGTCTCAACAAGGTCCTGCGGTTCATACGGCAGGCCCATCATCATCACGGTCGCGCCGTGGTACAGCATGCCCATCACGAAACTACGGCCCGCGCCAAAGTAGATTGGCAACGCGCTGAGGAACTTGTCGTTCTCGGAAAAGCCCAACGTGA
>JAPKDI010000047.1 GCA_026421105.1 Alphaproteobacteria bacterium
TCGAGGACGGCAGCGGCATTGCCGCTGGTGGTAGTCATCAGGAACCGATTTTCGGCCAGCCGTGTCGTCGTACCGTCGTCAAACAACATGCCATCCTCATGGCACATCAACCCGTAGCGGGACTTGCCTACGACCAACTTCGACCATGAGTTAGTGTAGATCCTATTGAGGAAGGCCGCGGCATCCGGTCCGATTACTTCGATCTTGCCTAAGGTCGATGCATCGAGGATGCCAACGTTGTTCCGCACGGCACGGCACTCGCGCGCGACGGCGTGTTCTAGCGTTTCGACACCCCGGGGGTAGTACCAGGGGCGTTTCCACTGACCAACATTTTCGAAGGCGGCACCCGCCGCAACATGCTGGTCGTGCAATGCCGTGACACGAATAGGGTCGAGCAGCGCGCCTTTGTCGCGACCGGCGAGCGCGCCGAACGTGACCGGCAGGAACGGCGGCCGAAATGTCGTGGGTGCGAGGTCAGCGATATCCACGCCAATACGTTCGGCTATATTTCCAAGCGCGTTAATGTTGCCTGTTTTACCTTGATCAGTGCCGAACCCGGTCAGCGTGTAGCGCTTAACGTGCTCAGGGTGAGTAAAGCCCTCGCGCAGCGCGAGTGAGACGTCAGCGAGAGTTGAGTCGTTCTGAAAATCGATAAAGCACTTGCGTTCAGCAGCGGGTGCCACGGGAACCCGCCAAAACGCCTGCGGGGCACCGCGTTGCGGTTCCTCCGGCCAATCGCGCGCGCGCATTGAGGCGGCTTTACCCAGCGCGCTTGCCGCCTTGGCGCCTGCTGTATGCCCACTCTTGATAACCGGCGCGGACCCGCTCTCACCGCACAAAGCCCCGGCGCACCAAGGGTCGCCTGACTTGGGATTTGGCACAAACCCTGCGGCCCTCGGGGCGAACGCAAGCTTGCCCCCGCGTTGCGCGAATAGGTGTACCGCCGGGGACCAGCCTCCTGACATGATGAGGGCATCGCAAGACATCTGCTCGGACCCGCCGCTGCCGAGTTCTGAAACGGTCACGCCACGAACCCCGTGCCGGCCCTGAACGTCGGTGACTGCGTGACCCGATAGAACGCGGATGCCCTCTTTCTTTGCCGAAGCGACGAGACCGCCAATGAGCGAGCTGCGCACGTCCACCAAGGCTACGATATCCGCACCGGCCTTCTTGAGCGCGATGGCGCCAGCGTAGGTTTCATCGTTGTTCGTGAAGGCAACAATTTTTTTACCGACCAGTACCCCGAACCGATCGAGATAGGTGTGTGCTGCCCCAGCCAGAAAAACGCCCGGCCGGTCGTTGTTGGGGAAAACCAACGGGCGTTCAATGGCGCCGGTCGCTAAGATGATTTGCTTGGCGCGAACGAACCAAACCCGCTGCCGAACACCGCCGCGGTCGGACGGCGCGAGATGATCAGATACGCGCTCGATCGCGGCAACGTGGCCGCCGTCGTAGGCACCGAATGCTGTTGTGCGGGTGAGCACGGTCGCATGATCGCACACGAACTTTATCGCGCCTTTGACCCACGCGTTTGTTCCTGGATCACACGGTTGGGCTGCGAGCATTGGTTGATCTTCGATGAGTACGACCTTGACGCCGGAATCGCATGCGGCGCGCGCCGCCGCGATTCCGGCCAATCCGCCGCCAATCACCAAAACGTCGCAGTGTAGGTGACGTTGATCGTAGTTGTCCGGATCGGCCGTTTTGGGGGCCCGCCCAAAACCGGCCATACGGCGCAACACCGGTTCGTAGACGCGGTCCCACAGAGTGCGCGACCCAAGAAACGTTTTGTAGTAGAAGCCGGCCGGCATGAAGCGTGAGAAAAGTCCAAATCCGGCGAACGCGTCAAACGCGAGTGACGGCCACCGGTTCACGCTGGTGGCCTGGAGACCGGGATAAATCTCAATGCGGGTGGCAAGGGCATTGGGTTCGGTATGAGCACCCTTGCCAAGTTGGACTAATGCGTTGGGTTCCTCGTAGCCCACCGACAGGATGCCACGGGGCCGATGAGACTTCACGCTGCGGCCAACGACACGGACGCCATTTGCAAGCAAAGCAGCCGCCAACGAGTCGCCCGCGCGACCGGTATAGAGCTGACCATCGAAGGTAAACGGGATGGGGCGATCCATATCGATAATGCGCCCGCCCGCCACGCGCATCAGATTGGTTGCGCGCGCAGTCATGCGCCGCCTTCTTGGCTGGATCCACCCATCGGGTAGATGCGTCTAATTTCGTGGGTCACGGTGTGGCGTTCGACATTGAACCAGCGACGGCAGCCCGCTGCATGTACCCAGCGCTCGGCAAACCAGCCCTTGGTGTTCTTACGCATAAATAGGTAGTCCGCCCACTCGGCATCAATGAGTTCTTCAGGTTTTTCAGGCCGGGCGATATGCGCCTGACCACCCGCATGAAATTCGGTTTCATCGCGTAAGCCGCAGTGGGGGCATTCAATGAGCAGCATGGTGCAGCTAGTGCGCTACGGCGGCGGCGCCGTGTTCATCGACTAACGCGCCGGATGTGAAGCGATCGAGATTGAACGGTGCCGCGAGCGGGTGCGGTTCGTTTTGCGCGATGGTGTGCGCAAAGATGTGGCCGGACCCCGGCGTTGCCTTGAACCCACCCGTGCCCCAGCCGCCATTGAAGAAGAGTCCATCTATCGGAGTTTTACCGATGATCGGTGAGGCATCCGGACTGACATCTACGATGCCGCCCCAATTACGCATCATCTTGAGCCGCGAGAACATCGGAAACAGCGTGCTAAGAGCGCCCATCTGGCTGGTGATGACCGGGAGGCTGCCGCGTTGGGCATAAGAGTTGTACGTGTCGATTCCGGCGCCGATCACCAGTTCTCCTTTGTCGGATTGGCTGACATAGACGTGCACTGCGTTCGACATAACGACGCAGTCGAGCACAGGCTTAATGGGCTCTGAGACCAACGCCTGGAGCGGATGACTTTCGAGCGGCAGACGAAAGCCGGCCTTCTCGGCCAAGACCGAGCCGTGCCCCGCAACCACGATGGCAACCTTGGGCGCCTTAATGCGTCCGCGACTTGTCTGAACGCCGGTGACGCGGCCATCAGTGGTGTCGAACCCGGTGACTTCGCAATTTTCAATGATGTCGACGCCTCGCGCATCCGCCGCTCGAGCAAATCCCCACGCCACCGCATCATGCCGCGCGGTACCGGCGCGGCGTTGGAGCGTCGCGCCCAATACCGGATACCTTTGAGCCTCGTCGATATTGAGAATGGGACAGAAGCTCTTGACGCCCTCCGGGTCGAGCCATTCAGCGTCAACGCTGTTGAGTTGATTGGCGTAGACGCGGCGACGGCTGTCGCGCACTTCTTGCAACGAATGTGCAAGATTGAGAACGCCCCGTTGGCTGAGCATGACGTTGTAATTGAGGTCTTTGGAAAGCCCCTCCCACAGCTTCAACGCGTGTTCGTAAAGCGCGGCGCTTTCATCCCAGAGATAGTTAGAGCGCACGATGGTAGTGTTGCGCGCAACGTTGCCACTGCCTAGCCAACCTTTTTCTAGGACGGCAACATTGGTGATGCCATGGTTGCGGGCGAGGTAGTACGCCGTTGCCAAGCCGTGTCCGCCGCCACCGACAATCACAACGTCATAGGAGTCCTTGGGGGTTGCCGCACGCCACTGCCGTCGCCACCCGGTGTGACCGCGGAGACTTTTAGAAATGAGCGAAAGGGCGGAGAAGTGTTGCACGTTGCGCGATCCCGTGGAGCTAGCTGGCCGCGCCGGATGTTCTCTCGAGGTAGCTGACACAGGTATCAACTGACTCGACATCGGCAAACTTCGAATCGATATCATATAGGTTCCAAGCAACAGCACCTGGCACACGATCGCCGATGCACTCGCGCACGGCGATCGTGCGAAACCCGTCAGCAAGCCCATCACAGATGGTCGTGCGCACACACGCCGTGGCGGTGACCCCCGTGACAATTATGGTGTCGACACCACAGCTGCGCAGATAGCCGGCGAGCGGCGTCCCGTGAAATGAACTCGCGCGCTTTTTCATCATGACGTACTCGTCGTCTCGCGGCGCTATTCGGCTGTCGATCTGCCACAACGATTTGTCGGCAAGGTCGACGGCCTCCATCGGGATCTTATGGTGCCATAACCCCATATCGGTATGCGGGTTGGCGCGATCAGGAATTTGATAGGCGGTCGTGACGTGCACGATGACGTGACCTTGCGCACGACACGCCTCCAGAAGGCGCTGCATGCCCGGAATGATTTCCTGATCCATCTTATTTTGATCGCACGTGAAGGGATTGCCGGGCCGGGTCCAAGCGTTGGCGAGATCCACGCTAATGAGTGCCGGCTTCTTGCCGAATCCGATGCGACGACTAAAGCCCCGCTCTTCATAGATCTTCGTGCTTGCGTCGAAGGCTTCTTGCAACGTGGCTTCAAGGTTTTCGAGGGACATCCAGGCGCTCTCCAGTAGTTGCGGTCTCGCGAGGCTCCACGATAGCTGCGGGTCTCAAGCCGGGGAAATATCAACAATGGATTAATTGATGTGTTTTATGCATTAATATGAAATGGCCCTCCGGATCGACCTTCGGCACGTTGATGCGTTCCTCGCATTGGCGCGGACACTACATTTCGGCCGTGCCGCACGGGCGCTCAGCGTGAGCCAACCGGCCCTGAGTCGAACCATTAATACCCTGGAAGAAACTATTGGCGTGCCGCTGTTCGTGCGCACCACCCGACAGGTCGACCTGACTGAAGCTGGTCGCGCTTTTGTGCAGAGCGCCCCGTCAATTCTCGAAGCGCTGGAAAAAAGCGTCGCGGATGCCCGGCGCGCAGCGGCGGGTGAGACGGGCCGACTTACAGTGGGCTACATGGACTTTGCGATCAACGGACCGTTGCCAAGTCTGTTGCAGCAGTTTCGCAACGCAGCACCTGGAATCGCCATGGATCTCTCCTACATGCCGACTAATGCCCAGCGCGAGGCGCTGTTCCACGGGCAATTGGACATCGGCTTCATGATCGGTCCATTGGCCGCAGACGGTGTGACGACTAAGGCGGTCGACGACGCAGCACTTGTTGCCCTACTGCCGCGCGCGCATCGACTGGCACGCTGCCAATCCATCACTATTGACCAGCTTGCGGGAGAAGCGTGGGTGTTGGGCGCCGCTGATCCATGGCAAGCCTTTCGAACCATCGTATTTGATTGCTGCGCACAATATGGATTCACGCCCAATGTGGTGCAAGAAGCGACTAATAGCGACGGTGTCTTTGGACTAGTTGCAGCCGGCGTTGGCGTCTCGTTGTATAGTGATAGCGCCGCGAACCTGCGTCGCAAGGGTATCGTCGTCAAAGCGGTAGACGCCTCGCCACGCATCTTGACGATTGCAGCGTGGCGCACCGACAACGCTAACCCGGCACGGGCTCGCTTTGTTACATCAGTCCTTGGCGAAGAGGGGTTCTAGCCAGGCACCAAATTGACGTTTAGACAGGTGCCGGGGACATGGATCCCGCCGCGATCACCAATGGTGATGCTTTCTTGACGATCGAGGTACGCGGGCGGTAGCTCCCTACCCTGTTCAGTGCAGAGCCACAGCCGCAGCAGATGACGCTTCTTTTTTGGATCGTCCGGCCAGTCTTCGAAAGCCGTGCGATCGTGGAGTACCTGGAAATTGTGCAAGTACTGCATGTCCCCTGGTTCGAAATCCATATTGAGGTGAATATCAGCGTCTTCGCATATCTCTTGAAAGAGATCGAGCGCCGCGACTTGCTGTTTGGTCAGCCGAGGAACGTCAGGTAGTCGCTGTGCCGAATCAATATAGGGCCGGGTGAATTGGGTCGTTAGGAGGCCGTCGTGCCAGCAAAAAATCGGAATGCGGTACCAAGGATCTTTGCCTTCAGGTACCTCGCCACGGCGGTCGATGTAGAAAGGGTAAAATAACTCCCTGGTGAGGTCGGAATCTCGTTTGAGCATCTCGTTATAGATCGTCACCGAACTGAGGATGCTGCTCGCACCGCCGGACATCGCCCCCTCCAAACACAGCAATGAGACGATGTCCGTTGAATCGGCGTGATAATTCTGTCGTGCGTTGGTCTGGTAGATGCGCGCGGTCGGGTCATCCACAGATCGGGACAAGTCAATGACATGCCCCAGCAAATCGCCTCGAGCATTTTGCGAACGCATCGCACCGAGATAGCAACCGATACCCCAATAGGCACGTGCCGCTTGCTCAATGTTCTCCATGTCCACGCGGATACCGCGCATCAAGATGAAGCCGCGGCCGCTTAAGATCTCATCAAGCACCCCCACCAGACGTGGTCCAATCGTGGGCAGTTTGAACTGTGCGCGCGTGATGTCCTTGATCGGGAGCGACTGGGTTGCAGCAACGGCTGCCTCGATCTCAGCGTTGTCCTCTTCGTTGAGCCGAAATATCCATTTATCCGTTTTGAGCATCTCATGCCCGTACCAAGCCGACGGCCCAGCGATCGGGCCCGGCGGCATCGAGATTTCTTGGGTCACTTTTTTCGCCACGGTCTTACTCCACTGGAACGGTAGCTAGATGATAACTAACAGCCCAGACCCGACCAGAGGTTTATTCGACCTGATCGTTCGGAGTGCACCGTGGCGCTGGTCGCTACCGCGAATGAGATGTACCCCCGCTGAGCGGTACGGTTGATCCCTAGTGGGTACCCACCTCTCGAACTAAGAGTTTCTATACTTTCAGCCGGCCAAAACGCCGTTTCCCGAAAGGGTTCCAGTCTATAACATAGGCTATGCGTGTGGACGGCTTCCGTAAGGAGGCAGCAACCTGTCCTAGCAAGTTCGCGGTCGGAACCCGGCTGCGAAGAGAAACTAAGTTATAAGGGGCAAAACAATGAACGACGAATGGGACGTTATTGTTGTGGGCGCCGGCACAGCCGGCATTCCGACTGCAATCTTTGCCGGACAGCGGGGCGCCAGCGTTCTGTTGATTGAAGCCGATAATCGAATTGGCGGCACGCTGCATTGGTCGAGTGGCCAAATGACGGCCGCTGGCACCAAGCTGCAAAAAAAGCATGGCATTATCGACGACCCAGAATGGCACATCGATGACTGTCAGCGCATTTCGAACGGCGAGCTTCACCCAACTCTGGGACGGCTGGCTATTGAGAATGCGGCGGATAGCTTCGACTGGTTAACCGATAACGGCCTCGAACCAGCCCCAGGACTAGACCTCCCCGTCGCCGGTTGGGGGCATGAACCTCACCGTACTCGACGTTACGCATGGGGCGAGAACGGTGGCATTTCGGTTCTCGAAGCAATGCAACCACTGCTTGATCACGAAATCGGCCGCGGCACCGTAACGCTGAGCCTCGAAACCAAGATGACCAAGCTGCTCACCAAGGACGGTGCCGTGATCGGCGTTGAAGTCGAGGCACGTGACGGCACAAAAGCCGAAGTGCTCGGCCAAAATGTCGTGTTGACGACGGGTGGGTACGCGGCGAACCTCGACCTATGGAAGGAGCTGACGCCACAATATCCGTTGCGGTCGTACTGTAATCCGTACTCCCGTGGCGAAGGTCTCGTCGCAGCCCGCGAGATCGGCGCTCGGGTAAATGGGGGTGAAAAATTTTTGTGTTCCTTTGCCGGCGTGATGCAGGACCTCGATGATCCACTTTCGGCGCGTATCGGCGTCAAGCTCAACCCACACTTCCGGCCCCCATGGGAAATTTTTATCAACCGCGCGGGCAAAAGGTTCGTGCGCGAAGATCATCCGAGCGTTGATCACCGTGAACATGCGCTTCTCGACCAAGACGGTATGGAAATGTTTATCGTGTTTGACGAAGGCATCCGTCAGAATTCGCCGCATTTCCACGCGGACAT
>JAPKDI010000048.1 GCA_026421105.1 Alphaproteobacteria bacterium
TGGTGGCCCACTTGTCGTCGTCCGTCGCGAACTCCTTGACGTGTTTGGAGTCCACGAGCGCCGGGAAAACCGTCGTAAGAATACGCGGGAAAATCGCGTTAGGTGAGGACAAGGTGAACGTGACCTCGTCATCCGCGGTGGCTTCTACCGAGCTAACCCGGCCGACGGTGCGCATGAAATTGCCGGTCTTTTTGCGATCAGCGGCCATTGCCCATGAATATGCCACGTCGTGCGCCGACAGCTCGTTGCCGAACGCGCTTTTGACGCCGGGTCTAATTTTAAAGGCGATGACGCGACCACCGTCACGAACATCCCAACTCGTAGCCATGTGCGGCTCGACATTGCCAGAGTCGATAACGTCACGACCCGTCGAGTCTGTGACGATGGAGTGCTTGGTTAGGTTCTCGTAAACGTTGACCGTCGACTCGAGCATCCCAGCCTGCCAATTGTCGGAATCGAAACTGGCCGGGGTAGCGCTGTAAGCGAAAATAAATGTGCGGTCCGCGGCCTGGGTAGCTGTGCTCAACATTACAGCGCCTGCGCCAATCGCGATCGCCGTGGCGAGCGGACGAAGCATTTGTGCCTGTCTCATGAAATCCTCCCTCTATGTTGCGGCCTGCCCCATCCTGCCGAGGCGACCCGCTTACGCAGATGAGACAAGCTCGCCCAGGCATTGACAACAAACTATTTAACCGGCAACAGTTGAAAAAAACTAATGCATGAAGGAGGAGGCCTTGCCACGCCAACTGCCACCACTAACTGCGGTCCGGGCCTTTGAGGCTGCTGCCCGCAATCTGAGCATGGCAAAGGCCGCGCGGGAGCTCGGCGTTTCCGCTGGCGCAATCAGCCACCAAGTCCGCCAGCTTGAGGAATACTTTGGGACCCGCCTCTTTTTGCGAGAAACCCGGCGAGTTTCGTTAACTTCTGCCGGCCAGGCCTGTTTGCCCGCCATGACCGAGGGACTGGACCGCATTGAAGAAGCCGTCCGCCGCATGACCCAGGCCCAAAAACCGGGTCGCGTGACGGTGAGCGTCGAAACATCGTTCGCCGAATGCTGGCTGATCCCGCGGCTTACTTGCTTCAACGAAACTTATCCAGAGATTGTGATCGAACTCCTGGGCCGCCCGATCGATCCTGAGTCGATGGCATATAAAACTAACCTCGCAATTGCCTACGGGCCCCGGCGCTATCAGGGGCTGGTGGTACAACGAATCATGAGTGAACCAATTTTTCCCGTGTGTAGCGAGCGTTTCCGCGAACGTTTCGATCTGCGCAAGGCGGCAGACCTGCGAAACGCCGTGCCCTTGATCCACGACGACACAATGCTTCGCAACGCGTGGTATCCGGATTGGCAGGCTTGGCTGAGCACGCATGACGTCCATGACCTGGACACAGCAGGAGGCAATCGCCACACCGTCGCCAGCATGGCACTTGAGTCTGCGCGCCAGGGACAAGGTATTGTTTTGGGGCGAGGCGCAATGGTTCAGCGAGACCTTGATTCCGGGTCGCTGATTGCCCCGTTAGGGAAAGAAGGGGCGCCGTCGTTCGACTATTTCACGGTGGCATTGCCCGCCGCGCTGAAAGAGCCCCAGGTCGCGCTGTTCCGTGACTGGTTATTGGTAGAAGGCGCGCGTGAGGCCGAAGGGCTCCGCCTAGCGAGTTAATCCTGTGCCGGTAAGCGCTCGACAAGATCGTTCTTGAGGACCTTACCTTGGGCGCTTTTTGGCAGGTCATCGATGAAGAAAACTGCCTTGGGCACTTTGTACGGGGCAAGCGCACCGCGGCAATAGGCGATGAGCGCGGCACCGTCCGCCTCACCGTCGGCAACCACAAACGCCGCCACTTCTTCGCCCAGCTCTTTTGATGGCCACGCGACGACAGCGGCATCGTGCACCGTCTCGTTCTTGCACAAGAGATCTTCGATCTCGGCGGGATAAATGTTGATGCCGCCGCGGATGATCATGTCTTTGACCCGACCGACGACATAGAGATAACCCTGCGCATCGACGCGCCCTAGATCGCCGGTGTAGTACCAGCCACCGACGAAAGATTTCTTGGTCTCCTCCACGTTGTTGTAGAAGCCGTCAGGCAACCAAGGTGCGCGCTGGCGAATTCGGCCTACGGCTTCCGGGCCCACCCGTTCATCGTTTTCGTCTACGACCTGGAACTCGTTACGATACGCGGCCCGCCCAACCGAGGCGGCTTTTTCTGGCGGATCGCTGGGCGCCAGAACCGCGACGCCGCCACCCTCTGTCGAACTATAGAGATTGACGAAATGTGGATTGAGGTTGCGTTTGATCGCCTCGCGCTCATCTCCGTGCAGGATTGAGCCACTGGAGATCAGCATGCGCAGGTCCGGGAACAAGAGCGATTTTCCATCGGCAAGGGCAAGCATCCGACGGAACAGTGTAGGCACGAGAAACAAGGTCGTAACGTGTTTGGCAATGACGATCTCAGCCAATTCCTCGGCCTTGTAGGGCGGCGGGTGCATGACCACCGTTGCGCCGATGTAGAGATTGGAAATGGTGAAGCCACGACCGCCGCCGAAATAGAGAGGCGTTGCCAAGATATTGCGATCATGCTCGCAGAAGCCCAAGTCCACCGATTGCGACATGAAGCGCAGCACCATTTGTCGGTGCGTGACCAACGGCCCCTTGGGTATCCCCGTTGTGCCAGACGACAGGGAGAGCCAGAGTGGATCATCGATGTCGTTGGGGAACGGGCCGTCCGTTCCCTGCGCGGCGACGGCGGTGTGCCACGCGTCATCGACGCAAAGGGTGCGCACGCCCTCAATCGGGGCATCGGCTATTACGGCCTTGGCGCCGAAGAATTCGGTAATGCGAACCTTCTCCTCGGTCGTCCACCTGACGTCCATCGGCAACAGAATGGCGCCCATGCGAAAGAGGCCAAACATCGCTACGAGGTGCTCGGCGGTGTCGGGCATGGACAAACCGACGATCTCACCCGCTTTGATGCCATGGGCGGCGAGATGTTTGGCTGTTCGCCTCATCAATCGGTCCATCTCGGCATACGTCACAACAGCGCCACTGCGCTCGATCAGGGCCGGATGATCTGGCCTCCGGGCTGCGTTGTGAGTAAGCGCGTCGGCGATATGTAGGAGAGTGTCGCGAGCCATGGCTAGAGCTTGTAAATGCGAGCGGTGTTATCGCGCAGGAACATCTTGAGCGATTCGGGGCGCAAGCCGAGCTCTTCGATTTCTTTTCGGGTGCGCTCAAAATCAAGCACCGGGAAATCGGTGCCGAAGATCACTTTGTGTTTGCCGTAGGTATTGATGTAGTGGACGAATTCCTGCGGCCAGTATTTGGGGCCATGCGCGTCAGACCCGATGTAGACGTTCGGATGCTTCCACGCCATCGCGATCATTTCGTTGGCCCAGGGAATACCCACGTGAATGCCAATGAGGACAAGTTCCGGGAAATCGCACGCGACGTCATCCAGCGTGATCGGACGGCCGACACTGCGTAAACGCCGATCGGGCGTGTAGACCAACGACTGGCCCACTTGCATTTGGATCGGTATGTCGAGTTCGACGCACTTGGCATAGAAAGGGTAAACCCGCGCATGGTTGGGCGGCATGTCGAACCAATGCGGGTACCAATGCGCGCCGATGAACCCAAGATCGTTGACCGCGCGTTCAAGTTCTTTGACGCCCGTCATCCCCTGTGTGGGGTCGATCCCGGCGAGACCCTTGAACCTGTCGGGATGCGCCTTCACAGCATCGGCAACAACCTCGTAAGGAATGAATGAACTCGAAGGCAGCCCCATCTGACCGCTCTTGTTGGCAATTAGGAACGACATCTCGATCCCGGCGGCGTCCATCCGGCGCAACATCTCCTCATGCGAGATGCCTTTGTAGGTACCCTCTTCGACCCCGATCTTGCCGACAAAGAAATCTTGACTGGTCTTGGGTCGGTGGGCTTGGGCCTCGTCCGTCCAGATATTGACGACTGCGTCGATAGCTTTGATGTCGTAGCTCATGCCGCTTGATCCTTTTCGGTTGTCTAGAGTCCGGCTTCGCGCGCAATGATGTCGCGTTGAATTTCGTTGGCCCCTTCACCGAAGGTGTAAAGGCCGGAATCGCGCCACAGGCGCTGCATATCGCTTTCGATGGCATACCCCGTGCTGGCGAGTAGTTGCATGCCGTGATGCGTGACGTATTGCAGACATTCGGAGCCGAGCATCTTGGCTTGCGCGGATTCCTTGCGGCAACGCCTACCTTGATCAACGAGCCAGGCGAGGTGATATAGGACGAAGCGAGCCTGATCGACCCGCGTTTGCATATCCGCAATGCGATGCGCGACGGCCTGGAACTTGCCCAGCGGCTGTCCGAATTGCTCGCGTTCCTTAACGTGCGCCACGGCCATGTCGACCGCCCGCTGGGACTGGCCCACCACGTTCGCGGCCTGACCGGAGCGGCTGAATTGCAGGGTCGACATCAGATGTTTGAACCCATTACCCTCGTCTCCGAGCAATTTGTCTTCCGGCACGAAGACGTCTTCGAAGGCTATGTCCCACGAGGTCAAACAGTTGTTGCCGATCTTCTCGAGCTGCGTCATATGAATGCCATCAGCTGCGCGAGGAACGGCCAGCATGGAAATCCCCCGATTGCCTTTTGAACCCTCGGTGGTCCTACAAGCGGCGACGATGTAATCAGCTTCGTCAGCACCGCTGATCCATGTCTTTCGGCCATTGACGATCCAACCGCCATCGCCCCGCCGCGCCCGTGTGATCAGGGCGCCAGCGTCGGTGCCCGCCCCCGGCTCTGTGAGACCCAGGGAGAAACGCAGATCACCCGCGATGATCTTGGGCAGCAAGGACTTCTTCTGTTCTTCCGAGCCATAAGTAAAAACCGACATGCCGCCGAAGCCGATCGTGGTACCAAGCAACGAGGCGGCCATAGCAGCGTGATAGCCCAGACGCTCTTCCGCCAGAACCACGGTCTGCCATTCGCCATCAAGGCCGCCGTAGGACTCGGGAAATGGAATCGCCAGCAAGCCGAGGTCGGCGTAGTGCTTGAGCAGAAAATCAGGCGGCTCGTGAGCTTGATCGCGGCGCCTAACCTCCTCGGGTGGCAGGTGCAGGGCCATCATCTTGTCAATGGAGTCGAGCAATGCGCGCTGTTCTTCGGTGAGACCAAAGTCCATGGACGGAAATTCCTACGTTGCTTGATGTTGGGGTGGTGCGTGTTCAGGCCGAGCACTGACCCGCCATGTCACGACGATGCCGAATACTCCAACTACAGATAACACTCCCATCACAGCAAGCCAGCCCAAAGGATTGGTGGCGTGAAAGACGATCTGCCCCATGAACTCAAACGCCCCGGCTATGGCGACCACGACACCCCACCCAATGATGAGCCCACGGGAAGTTACCTCCTGTGGGCTTCCGCTCCCTTCTTTATCGCTCATGAGCGCGCGGGTGATGTCATTGATATTTTCTGGAGCATCAGCGATTGCTTCTTCACCTTCCTTTTCAAGCCGACGGTTCACCATGCGTTGGATGTAACGGCCTATTCCAGTCGTGCGTTCGCCCGTCGCCCGCGTTTCTCTTCGAACGCGCCGCTTTTCGTCACTCACGCCTGTAGCGTCGCGTCGGCTCCACCAAAAGTTGAGACCGCAGGCAAGCGTGAACAAAGCAATACCGCCAACGTCGGAACTCAATTCTGGAACGATCAAGAGAGCAGTGGATGCTAAGAAGATCCCACGCTGCCACATTGGCACGAAGGTAAAGAAATACCCGGTGAAGGTGATCGCGAGCGCGCTCAGTCCGAGGAACGCTGTGCCACTCACGGTAATGACTTCCCACCATTCCCCTTCGAGGAGCAGTGCAGGTCCATATATGAACAGAATTGGCAGGAGGAACGACGCTGCACCGAGGCGCGTGGCCTGCACGGCGGTCGCCATCGGACCAGCCTTGGCTAGCGGCGCCGCAGCAAACGCAGTCAGCGCAACTGGTGGCGTGATATTAGAAATAATACCGTAGTAGAACGCAAAAAAATGGGCTGCGATGTCGGGAATGCCGGCCCGCGTTAGAATTGGAATCACCGTTGCGACTAGCGTGATGTAAACCGCAGCTGCGGTCATCCCCATGCCCATGATCAGCGCCATTAGCGCCGTGATGACGAGCAGTATCCAAATTTGTCCGCCGGAGAATTCGACCGCCGCCTGGCTGATCTGAAAGCTGAGCCCCGTCGCGAAGATCGACCCGATAATGATTCCGGCAGCCGCCGCCGTGGCGGAGAGCCCTACGGTGGCGCGGGCAGTTTGCTCGATCGCATCGGCTAGACGCATCGGGGTCATACGGTTCGTTCGCGTCAGCAGTGCGAGAACGAAGGTTGTAAGGATAATGACAATCGCCACGAACACGATCGAATAACCGAGGACTAACGTAATGATGATCAGCAATAACGGGAGCGCGAGGTAACCCTGCTTACGAATGATTGGCCAGGGACTGGGCAAGTCCACCTTCTTCATGGTGGCGAGGCGCAACTTCTTTGCCTCGAGGTGCACGGTGACGAAAATCACCGCAAAGTAGAGGAGGGCCGGAATGGCGGCAGCCATGATGATCTCGAGATACGGGCGGTCGAGAAACTCCGCCATAATGAATGCGACCGCGCCCATCACGGGCGGCATAATGATACCGCCATTCGAGGCTGCTGCCTCGACGCCGCCAGCGAAGGCGCGGCGATAGCCGAGATGCCTCATCAGTGGAATGGTAAAGGCGCCGGTGGTCATCACGTTGCCTATGGAGCTACCGGACAAGCTGCCCATGAGCGCCGATGACACGACTGCAGCCTTCGCCGGCCCACCTGTGCGATGGCCAAACAAGGCAAAGGCTAAGCGGGTAAAGAAGGTACCGCCTCCGGTAATATTGAGCAGCGTGCCAAACAGAATGAACAGCACAACAAATTGCGCCATCACTGCAACCGGGATACCGAAGATGCCGTCGCTGCCCAAGAGAAGCGTTTCTGTTAACCGATTCCAAGACGCAGGCGGACCATAGAACATGCCGGAAAAATGATCCGCGAACTTCGCATGAAAAAGAAAGATCGCGCAGATGATCACCAGCACAGGGCCAACGGCGCGGCGCGCAGCTTCGAGAACCAGTACCGTAAGCAATGTGGCGGTAAAGTATTCTTGGAAGCGCAGATCGAAACGCCTGAAGTCCCAGGTCTCGAGCTCAATGACAAAGTAGGAGATGATCCAAACTGCACCAAGAATGAGCAGCAGGTCGATCGTCTGCGCTAACAGCCGAGTCAGTCCACGCGTATGGCGCAATAAAGGGAAATAAAGAAAGACCAGCGCGAGCGCCGTGCCTACATGGAAGGACCGGAATAGCATCGATTCCGGTGGCCCATAAAACCCGGCGTAAAGATGAATGAGTACGTAGAACGTGCCGAGAACGGCAATAACCCAACCGCGCCAATGGCGCATGAAGGAGGTTTCACCGTATGCAATTTCGCGAATCATGGCGTGACCGTCTCAACAAAGGAAACCCCGGGACCGGGTGGCCCCGGAGTTCACCGATTGTTTAGAGAATGCTGAAAGCCTTAGGCCTATAGCAACCCTTTTTCGCGGTAGTACTTCTTGGCACCTTCGCAGACCGGCACTGCATTGTTGGACAGCGGATCGTTGACCCCGATCTCTTCAGAACCACCGAACAGGCCATGAAATTCTTTGGACTGCTCGTTCATAACTTTGGTGACCTGGTAGGTCAGATCATCCGACAGCTTGGAACTGGTCACCAACTGGTTGACGTACCACGG
>JAPKDI010000049.1 GCA_026421105.1 Alphaproteobacteria bacterium
TCGCCATTGCCCGCGCTCTCATCACCCGGCCCGCGCTCATCGTGGCCGACGAGCCTGTCTCTGCTCTAGACGTGTCGGTCCAGGCCCAAGTCTTGAACCTCTTGCAAGATCTACAAGACGAGTTCGGCGTGACGTATCTCCTCATCAGCCACGACCTCGCCGTTGTCAAATTCGTTTGTGATGAAGTTGCGGTGATGAATGAAGGCATTTTCGTCGAACGCGGCCCCACCGAAGAAATCTTCGCCAACCCGCAACACGACTACACTAAAGCGTTGCTCTCTGCGGTCCCGCAAATCGCGGGCTAGCGGTCCTAGAAGAGATACTTCAGGTCATCCTGAGGAGACACCAGGCAATTCCATCCCGAAGGGCTAACGCTAAAAAGGAAGGTAGCTAACCCTCTAACAGTTTCTTCGCGTTATCCAACGAGCCTTGGTACAGGTCGACCAACATCGCTACCATGTCGGCTTCCGGCGCACCGTCTGCCTCGAATTCGCAAGCCCACGTCACGCCCGAACCGCTGCCTTCGGCGGTTACGCTTATCGTGCTGCGATAATTCTTGATTGGCAAAGGTGCCTCAAGGATCTTGTACGTATAGCGTCGTGCGGTTTCGTCAACCGAGACTAGTTCCTCGATTACGGTGGCGCCGTCGCCTAACGTTAACGTCCTTGTTGCGCCCGGTCCGCTGCCCGTGCCTTCACAACTTGCGATCGAAGGCATCCAAGCATCCAAGCCGTCAAACCGCCCCAACATTGTCCAAACCTTTGCCGGATCCGCAGCGATCTGTGCGGTCTTTGAAACTTCTGCCATTCTGTTTTCCTCAATGATCAAGGGTCGACGTACCACGGATACGAGCGACCCAACACACCGTGACCGTAATCATTCTGCTTAGGGTCCCTCTCAAAGCGTTGCTCTCAGTTGTAGCTTATGCACCCGAACCCCTGGCCGTGCCGCCGCCCGTGCTTCGAGTAGTGGTACGGCATCGCTAGCATGCCCGGATCGGATCAGCGCGTCGATATAGACCTGCTCGAACAGATCGCGTTGCGCATGGCTCCCGCCCAACGCTTGCCAATGGGGTCGGGTTTCGCCCAATAACTGTGCGGCCAAAGAGAAATCGTTATCAGCATGTGCGCCCATGCCGCGGCACAACGGCAGCGCATAGGCGAGCCATAGGTGACGCGTTGTGGCATTACCTTCACCAGCATGCTCTTCAAGCTCGTGCAGGAACCCCTTATAGGCAGTGCGGTACTCTGAGCGCGCTAAAGCATAAGAGAAGTGTGCGGTGAGAAACGGTTGACCGTACATCACTTCGCGCTCGAGTATGGCGTCAGCAACGTCGCCCCACCGCTGATACAAGTGGACTCCGCGCAAACTTAACCGGATCAGCATCGATAGGGCGCCAGCTTGATCTTGCGAATAGTTCGGATCGCCCTGTGGCGCGCCCCATAAATAGGTGTCGTAGATTGTCAACGCTTGGTCCGTATCGCCCTTATCAAGATAGAACAGCGCGATGTGCCACCAATTGTGGGTGAACATGAACGAGTTGCAGGCCTGCCAAGAATGGGCGTGGCCTTCCATCCACGCGATGCCCTGATCAAGCTGTCCGCGCGTCTCATAAACATGCGCCACTGCGTGATGTGCCCAGGGCTCGACCACGGCCATGTCGGCTGCCTTGCGCCCCGCCGCCTCGGCAGCGTCAAGCTCGTTACATTCTTCAGTGCCAAACGCGAGCAGCCCCCAAGCATACGCAGTCTTATCATGCACCGTAATTATCTTTTCGGCGATGCGCCGCATGCCGCCTGAATCGCCGGCATTAAAATAGTGAATCTGTCCCAACTTGGCCGCGAACAAATCGCGCGGCCATTCATCGACAATCTCTTCATGCAGGCGTGTAGTGGTCGCCATGTCGTGCCTAGCGGATGCGTCAACCGCGCGAAAATACATACGCTCGCGTGCCGTGCCCTTGCCACCGGCAAGCAATTCGCGCCCTGCGGTGAGGTGGGCGGTCGCGCGCGCCGTACCGTCATTGTTTTCCATAAACAATCCCAGCAACGCTGCATGGCCGCGTGCCATCACACACTCAGGGTCGGCCTCAACGGCCTCGAAGATCACCCCGAAATCGGTGCCATAGGCAATAAGGCTATGCGCAAACCGGTCGATCGCGGCGACGGTCTCTGCACTGTCGGTGTCGACCTCATTACCATACGCGTCGTGCAACATCAGGGCTCGTTAATGCGGTCCAACGGGAAGATTGGGCGCCGAACGTTCTCGAACGTTAGCTTGCTGTTGTCCGATGTGGTCACCCCGTCGCCGTCCAGCGTAACGGTCGCCTTTGGTAAATCACCAAAGCCCGCACGATAGTGAATCCGTGATTTCAGCAGGATATAGCGGTGGTACTCGGGCTGAATCCCAACCGAGGTAAACACCCCCAGGTCCCATGGTTCGTGATGGCGCGAGACAATCACGATCTGCACCCGCCCGGTATCCAGCACTGCCGTAGGCCCCATACTCACCGGTACCCCGGTATACATCGGCCCGCGGACGATCCACCGTCCATCGGTCAACGCCTTGACCGTCCCGGTAATCTCCAAAGGTTTGCCCTTCAGGCCGATCGCCGGCATGTCGGTTTTGCCACCCAGCTGCAGCGTAATCGTGTTGCCCACGCCCGCGCCTTGCATTGTCTGCACCGCAGCGGGGTCCCACAGACCTCCAACCACCACATCGTTCAATTCTTGGCGCAGCACTTCAGCAATTACCGTCATCACGTCCTGGTTTGCGCCCGAACCACAATTGTCGGCATGGTCCAACAACATAATGGGGCCATCGGTCATCGCCTTGGCGCGGCCGACGGCCTCTTCCAACGCTTCGGGTTGGTAGACGAACTCCTGGCGGCGCTTCCACGCCTCATCCAAGATGCAGTCACGCGTCCGCTCGGCGAGGCCTGCATCGCCGTCTGTCACAATAATTGATGATGTCCCGGCATCCGGCATATCCGCCATCGGGAAGCCGCCAAACACCGTTGCTGCCAACACACCCGACTTGACCTCTGCATCACGCGCCATGGTAATCAGGGTCTTCATCGGCTCGTCGTCAGTGCCTTGCATCAGAGTTTGCGAGAGCAGCGGCGGATGCCCCCATGCCATCACCGGTGTGACCTTGCCCTGTACGGTTCTCACGACGATGCGGCCAACTTGCTCGGCCACATCGTACATATCGACATGTGGATAGGTCTTGTACCCGATTAGCGCGGTGCAGTTGTCGACCATGGTTTGCGTTAGGTTGCAGTGCAGGTCGAGCGTCACCGCAATCGGTAAGCCCGGCCGGAGTTTACGGATACGCGCCAGCAACGTGCCTTCTCCGTCAAACACATGCTCGGCCACCATGGCTCCGTGCAAATCCAACAGCGCGAGATCAACATCTTTGGCGGCCTCGGTGATCATTCCCGCCATGTGTTCGTATGCGTCTTTGGTCACTTTGCCCGAGGGCATCGCTTCGGTGGCGAGCGGCGTGACAATCTCCGCACCCAACTCGTCGGCAATCTTCATGTACGCCGCAATCGGCATCGCGGTGTTTTTATAAGTCTTGACCACGTCAGCGCCCAAGAACGCGCCCCAATCCTCAAACCGCGCCCAGTCGGTGACGACCGGCGAAAAAGTATTGGTCTCGTGCTTCATCATTGCGATCAAAATGCGCATGAAAGGGTCTCCAATGTGGTGCGCGAACGCTCAATCATACGCCGCCCCCGGCTCGGCGTAGAGGCGCTGCAGACAAAAAAATCCTCCCCCTGCAAGCAAGGGGAGGAGACAGTTCGTTATTTCTTAATAAGTGGAGGGTTAGCCCTCCCAACTCAGTGCCGCGACCTCATTGATGAACGAAGGCCAGCTTGCCCACATTCCGTTAAGACCTTTTTGTGCGACGCCCAGTTTGGCACCCTCAAACAAGAAAGCGTTGACGGCATCCTCAGCAATTTTGCGCTGAGCTGCCTGCAACCACTTGGTTTGATCTTCTGGCGTGGTCGAGCGTTCGAACTTGCCATAAATCTCGCGGAAGTCCGCCGAGTCGTACTGCCAGTAGTAGTCAGCTTTGGCGTAGTTATTCATATCCATCGGCTCAACATGCGATATGACCGTCAAGTCGAATTGTTTTTCTTTGTACACTTGTCCGATCCAAATCGGCCACTCAACATTCTCGATCTTTGCAGTGATGCCCACTTCGCTGAGCATACCGGCGATGACTTCACCGCCACGACGGGCGTAGGTCGGCGGCGGCAAGCGCAAGGTCAGTTCAAGGTTTTCTGCACCGGCTTCCTTAAGCAATGCGCGTGCCTTTGCCGGGTCGTACGGATACATGCCAGTCAGATCGACATACGCAGCATTATGCGGCGCAAAGTGTGACCCAATCGGTGTGCCGTAGCCTCCGACAGCGGCATCAACTAGAGCCTGCCGATCAATGGCATGCTGGATTGCTCGGCGGACGCGCACGTCGGCGAGGGGGCCGGCCTTGTTGTTGATGGTGAGAATGGTCTCACCCTCGGTCGTGCCTTGCAGTGCCGTAAATTTCGGGTCGCTTTGGAACTGCTTGAACATCTCGGGGGCTGACAGGTTGGGCATGTAGTCCAGGCCGTTAGTTAACAATGCATTCGCTTGCGCATTTGCATCGTTGATGAACCGGAACTTGGCCGTCTTGATTTTAATCTTGCTGGCGTTGCGATGATCAGCGAACAACTCTATGTCCACCGAATCGCCCTTGGTCCAGCGCACGAACTTATACGGGCCAGTGCCGACCGGATTGGTCATGTTGTTCTCGGCGGAGGCCGGATCAATGATGGCCCCGGTGGACTGTGCCGATTTGAACAAGAACAACGCGTTCGGTGCTTTGAGGCTGATCACGACGGTGTGGTCATCGGGTGTCTTAACCGACGTTACCGACCGATACATGCCTTTGTTCTTGTTCGAGCTTTCTTCGGCTGCCGCGCTTTCGATCGTGTATTTGACGTCCGAGGCGGTGAATGCCGCGCCGTCGTGAAATTTGACGCCGCGCTCGAGGTTGAAGGTGTAGATAAGACCATCGTCGGAAATTTTCCAGCTCTTGGCTAACATCGGCTGGATCACACCTTTTTCGTTGATCCGAACCAAACCTTCAAAAATGTTGTACCAGGTGACCTGGCTAATCGCAGCCGCCGCGCCCTGTGACGGGTCGAGACCCGGTGTCGGTTCAAGGCGCATGCCAATCGAAACCGAATCTTTCATCTGCGCTTGGCTGGCAAATGGCACCAGTGCCGTTGTCACCAAAACTGCAGCAACGAGAAACTTCTTCATGAATCATCTCCCTAAAGGGCCCGACGTGGTGGGCTTGTTCTGATCGGGTCCGGCTAGTTCATGGGCCGGATCAATTGCCGAACTATACCACCAGGTTGGCGTGTCCAAACCTGTAAGAAGGGCATGGATTAGAAGTTTGTGAGGGGCTAGGTTTTGTCCTCCTTTTATTGCGAGGACCCATGCAGCAGGCGCAAATTCTTACCGCTGGGCGGTGGCGGGCCGCGCAAGGCGGCCAGACGTTAGAGCTTTTCGATCCCAGCGTAGGTAACGTGTTCGCCACCATCGCCCGTGGCGGTGTGGCCGACATTGACGCTGCGGTAACCGCCGCGCGCACCGCCTTCGAGAGCCATTGGGAAAAGACCCCGGCGGCAGAACGCGGGCGTCATCTCGCCCGGATGGCGGTATTGATGGCAACTTCGGCCGATGAACTTGCGCGCATAGAATCACGCGATACCGGCAAGCCCCTCAAACAGTCGCGCGTCGATGCCACCGTGGCCGCCCGCTATTTCGAGTTCTATGCAGGCGCCGCCGACAAACTCCAAGGCGACACCATCCCATTTCTGCCGGGCCATCAGGCCTTCACCATTCGTGAACCGCACGGGGTCACCGGCCACATCATTCCTTGGAACTATCCCTTGCAGATGGGTGCGCGCACTATTGCCGCGGCCTTGGCTGCTGGTAACGCGATTGTCCTCAAGCCCGCGGAAGAAGCCTGCCTTACCGTCATTCGCTTGGCCGAACTGGCCCTCGAGGCCGGCATCCCACCCGATGTCATCAACATTGTCACGGGCTTGGGTGAAGAAGCGGGCGCCGCTCTATCGGCGCACCCCGGCATCGACCACATTTGTTTCACCGGTTCGCCTGCTGTCGGCGCTTTAGTGCAAAAGGCCTCAGCCGATTACAACCGCAGTTGTACGATGGAGTTGGGCGGCAAGTCGCCGCAGATCGTCTTTGCCGATGCTGACTGGGACAAGGCGCTTCCCACCGTCCTCGGCGCAATCGTGCAGAACGCGGGCCAAACCTGCTCGGCCGGTAGCCGCTTATTAGTTGATCGCAGCATCTACGACGACTTTGTTGCCGAAGCCGCAACACGCTTCGCGAAGATCAAGGTCGGTGCCTGGGAGTCCGATCTCGATTGCGGCCCCCTGATCAACGAAACCCAACGCGGTCGCGTCACGAGTTTCCTGAATACCGCAGTCGCTGATAGCATCCCCATCCTCGCCCAGGCACAAATCGATTCGTCGGCGCCCAAAGAGGGCTACTACGTTACCCCTACGCTGTACGGCCCGGTGCCTCGCGGCAATCAACTCGCCAAGGAAGAAGTTTTCGGTCCCGTCCTGTCGGCCATCCCATTCGATGACGAAGCCGACGCCATCCGCATCGCTAACGATACCGAGTACGGCCTAACTGCAGGCGTGTGGACCGAAAACGGTGGCCGTCAGTTCCGCATGGGCAAGGCCCTCAAATGCGGCCAGGTCTTCGTCAATTGCTACGGCGCTGGCGGCGGCGTTGAACTCCCGTTCGGCGGTATGAAACGTTCTGGCTTTGGCCGCGAAAAAGGCATGGAAGCCCTGCACGACCTCACGGTCTGCAAAACTGTCATCGTCAAACACGACTAACGAGGAACCGTGTCATGAAACTCAACAACAAGGTCGCCATCGTAACTGGTGCTGCCTCGGGCTTTGGCGAAGGCATCGCCAAACGTTACGCCGAAGAGGGTGCCAAGGTCGTCGTCGTCGACCTCAACGATGATGCCGGCGCACG
Organism: Alphaproteobacteria bacterium; assembly: GCA_026421105.1. The sequence goes on from JAPKDI010000049.1 coordinate 7,080, forward strand.
GGTCGTCGGCGAAATCGAAAAAGCCGGCGGCGTGGCAACCTTTTTCTATGCCGATGTGTCGAATGGTGAGGCGGTCAAGGCGGCGGTCGCCCATACCATTAGCACTTACGGCGGGCTCGACATCATGGTCAACAACGCGGGCTGGGCGTACTCGAATCGCTCCAGCCTTGACGTCACCGAAGACGAGTTCGACAAGGTCTTCGCGATCAACGTCAAAAGCCTCTACCACGCCACGATCCACGCGGTCCCGGTGCTGCGTCAGGCAAAAGGGCAGGGCGTCATTATCAACGTGGCCTCCACCGCTGCAGTGAGGCCGCGCCCTAACCTCACCTGGTACAACGCCACCAAGGGCGCCGCCGTCAACATCACCAAGTCGCTATCACTCGAATTCGCGCCGGAAATCAGGGTTTGTGCGATCAACCCGGTAATTGGCGAAACTGCGCTCACCGAAACATTCATGGGCGTCCCCGACACTCCAGAGAATCGCAAGTCGTTCCTCGCCGGCATCCCCATGGGCCGCTTCTCCACCCCATTGGATATCGCCAACGCCGCCCTGTTTCTCGC
>JAPKDI010000050.1 GCA_026421105.1 Alphaproteobacteria bacterium
ATGAAAACCCTCAGTCGGGCGCTCCGTGAGACGCCCCCAGGCGATCCCGAACACGCCTTGGCATCTCAGATCGTCGACGTCGCTGCGCGCATGCTGGCGTTGTTCGAAACGCCAAACGCGGGTCATAACAACAATCGCGCGAAGCCTGAGATTTGGAGTGACTGGACCGGCTTCAGTGCCAAGGTCGACGAGTTCCAGGGCGCTACGGCGGCCCTTGCCACTGCGCTCAAAAGCGCCGACCCCGCAGTGTGGTCTAGCGCGGTGCAGGCCGTCGGCCAGTCCTGCGCCAGCTGCCATCGCCCGTACCGAACGTCGCGCCGCTAAAGAGTTTCCGCGCAGCGAACGTGCGCGATCAAGCGTCCGGCCCCTGATCGACAAGGGGGCTAATCTATAGGCCATTTTAGCCATTTGCTGGCTGCTATGTTAACGTAAGGTAACACGTTCAAAAACTGATGTTTTGCATGCATCCCATCCTCTTGCTTTGGGACGTTGGCACCGCTTTGTGCCCTGAACGCAAGACATACAGCGGTAATTATATGGGGGAATAAATAACGGTGACCTGCGAAACCGATTTCGAGGATATCAACGAAGCCAAGGCAAACTTGGATCACATCTACAATCAGTCAGATCCCAGGGCGTATTTCCGCGAGCTCAAAAAGCTCGACTACGTGATCCCTGAAGTTGCCAAACCCATCTTCAAGAAACTGATCGAGGCCCTCCAGCAGCGCCGCGAAAACACCATTCAGGTGTTGGATTTGGGGTGCTCCTACGGAATCAACGCGGCCCTCCTCAAGCACGACCTTTCGATGGACGAACTCTACGATCATTGGGGCCAGAAGGCCTTTTCGAATGCCACATCGGACGCGGTCATTGCGCGCGACCAGAGCTATTTTGCCGACCTCAAGGCACCTGAAGACATCGGTGTGGTTGGTTTCGACGTGGCGGAAAGAGCGACATCTTATGGCGAAGAAGTTGGCCTCCTCGATGAGAGTTTCACCGTCAATCTCGAAACTGAATTGTTGAGCGCGTCTGCGAAAGAAGAACTTGCCTCGGTAGATTTGGTGACCTCCACAGGCTGCGTCGGCTACGTAACCGAAAAGAGTTTTGATCGCATGCTGCCGGCAATGGGCTCAGGTCAGATGCCGTGGTTTGCAAATTTCGTGTGCCGCATGTTCCCATTTGAGGCCATCGAAGAGTGCCTAGACGGCTGGGGCTACGTGACCGAAAAACTCCAAAACAGAACCTTCCTTCAGCGACGTTTCGCCTCGGCGCATGAGCAAGAACAGGTGATCGGACAGCTACGGGACCAAGGTGTCGATCCAACAGGATTGGAAGGCGAGGGCGATCTCCTTGCCGAGTTTTACCTGTCGCGCCCCAAGGCGGAGGCAGCCGCCGTCCCGATTGAGCGGTTATTGGCCGCTTAAGTGACAGCCCATTTTGGGGCGCCGCGGTTAGGCGGCGTCTCGAAGGGGCAAAAATAAGTGTCACTCCGCGCGGCCTGGCGCCCTGCCTTTGGCATAGCCAAGGAGGCCCGCCGTGACCACCGAACACCTCGAAATTCCCGCCATTGGGAACGCCGGATATCTCTATCAAAGGCCAAGCGTTCCATCTCGAGGTCATCATCGTACCCAAACTTGACGCCGCATTTGCCGATCTTGACCTGACCGGCGCGAGCTAGTCCACCTGCGGTGGGAACGCGGAATGCGCCCCACCGCGCCAGGCTGATTCGAGCTGTAATATTGAAGGTTGAGCACCCGACGTTGGGAACTATCTGCTGTCTTGGGCTAAGTCATTCAGGTCCCAGGCAGACTTGGCTTTGTTCGTCGGCGTTTGATCATGGGCCATTGAGAAAAAAGGATTTTTTGGCTCTATTTGGTGATTTCGTAACGTGACGATGCACCCCGTGCGTCGTCACGTTACGCTGGCACGTCCAACCAAGGAGGCCTCAATGCCCAATCCTCATCTCAAGCGCGTGCCCTATGCCGAGCTTAATCCCTATATGCAGGCGGCACACGATCAGAACGTCAAAGTGCACGGCGAGGCCGACCGCGTTGAGATCTACGGCAATGCGCCGCACGTATTCGATTTCTACCGCAAAGATTTCTACGAGCGCTTGTTCTATGCCGGGTGCGTCGATGTCCCGACCAAGGAACTTCTGCGCCTCCGCCTCGCGGGTGTGCATGGCTGCGCTCACTGTAATCGGGACGACCGTCTCGCGGCGGCCAAGGCTGGGATCGCGCAAGATAAGATTGACAACATCATGAAGCCCGATGCGCCGTGCTTTGACCAAAAAGAACGGGCGATTATTGACCTCGCCGATCAGCTAGCGCTGCCCAACATGCACGGCGAACTCACCAAAGATCTCTACGGCCGGTTGTCGAAACATTATTCAGACGGCGACATCTACGAACTCGGCGTCGTCGGCGCAGTCCTCACCGGTATGGCGAAGATGCTTTTTGTTTATGATCTCGTGGAGCGCGAACCCAATTGTCCCATTGTGCCGCTCAGTGACGCTGCCGAATAAGGTTCTCGCATGACGATCAAACGCCGGTTCGCCCGCATCGATCTCGGGCAAGTCCACTACTACACCGCAGGTGAGGCCTTCGCGGGCAACGGCAAAAACCCGGCCGTACTGATGCACGCCTCACCGTTCTCCGCGCGCACGCTCAACCCGCTGACCGAAACGCTGGGGCAGGGGCGCTGGACGCTGGCGCCCGACAACCTCGGCCAAGGCGATTCCTGCGCACCCGACGCGGACAATCCCGACATTAGCTATTTCGGCGACGCCATGGTGCGCATGTTGGATGCGCTCAAGGTCGACAAGGCGGACCTCTACGGCACCCATACCGGTGCGCACACCGCGATGGATATGGCAATCCGCCACCCCGGTCGTGTCGGAAAACTCATTCTCGATGGTATCGGCCTGCCGCCGCGCGCCCTCAAGGATGATTACATCGCCCACCTGCGCGAAACTCCGCCCTACGACTACTCGGGCGCGCAATATTTCTGGGCGTTCAACATCATCAAGGACATGTTCATCTGGTTCCCGTATTACCGGCGCGACGCCGAACATCGGCGGGACCGCGATGTGCCCGACGCCGATGATCTGCACGACCGTACGCTTGATCTGCTCAAGAACATGTTCAGCTATCACAAGGCCTACATCGCAGCCTTTAATAATAACGAAGACGGTAAGCGCTTCCCCGACATTCCTGTTCCTACGTTGCTAACGGCCGCCGAAGGCGACATCTCGGGTGCGGCAATGGGCGAAGTCGCCAAGATGATCCCGAACTGCACTCAGCAAAATTATCCTGCCGGCGTGCAACCGGGCGACGTCGGTCCGGCGGCGGCTATGTTCGTTAAATGGTTGGACGCGGCATGACCGAACCGGAACGCGGGTTTATCGATATCGACGAAGGCCAGGTTCATTACCGCACGGCCGGGCAGGGCGGCACGCCGCTGGTCATGTTTCATGGCTCGCCTGGCTCATCGAAGATGCTCAGTCGCTTGATCCTTGCCTTGGGCGAAACCCGCCAAGTGATCGCACTCGACACCATGGGGCAGGGCGATTCCTCCGCACCGCAGGGCGACGATGTCGACATGGCTTACTTCGCTGATGCCGCGTGTCGTGCACTCACCGCACAAGGTGGGTTCGACAAAGTGGATTTGTTCGGCACCCACACCGGCGCTCGCATCGCCACCGAGTTCGCAATCCACTACCCCGAGCGCACCCGCAAGGTCATTCTCGATGGCATGAGTGCGGCGGTCACGTCGCAGGGCCGTGACTACGCAAAGACGCTGGATAAACGCTATCTCGTCGATCAGGTGGGCACGCAGTTTTTTAATGCCTGGACGAGCTTGCGCGACGGTTATTTGTTCTGGCCCGCGACCGCAAAGGATGCCGCGCACCGCCGGCCCACCGGCTTGCCACCGCTCGATCGCTTGCACAGCCATGTCGTAGATATCTTGAAAGGTTTTCGCACCAGCCATCACGCTTACATCGCCGCGGTGATGTATCCGTCGCCAGATCGCTTGCCACTCATCACCGCACCCGCCTTGGCATGTTGTGCGCGCAACGATGTGCCCTATCCGAACCTCAATGCTGTTGCGGAGCTCGTGCCCAAATGCACGAAGATGGAGCACCCGCACGACAACCCGGAAACCTTGGCGACCGACGAGGAAACCGTCGCGCTCGCGAAGATGCTGGCCGACTGGCTCGACGCCTAAACGCCACCCCGATCGCTTCGACCTGAGTCTAGTAGATCGAAATGCCAGCGATGTGGGCGTGTCCCCAACCAAGGGCCGCTCGCAAGTTGCTGTTGGGCACGCTCCTGTCTTGTTACGCGTTGCTCACTCGATGACGATGCGTGGCGCGGTCACCGCGTCTTCCGCCAATGCCCGTTCGATCTTGTCCGCCACACGCCCGGCGATTGCCTGATACGCGGCGGCGTGTTCGCTGTCGGGCTGGGCCATGACAATGGGCGTGCCCGCATCGGCGTGTTCGCGAATGGAAAGGTGTAGGGGGATCTCGCCGAGGAAATCGGTTTCCATTTCAGCGGCGGTTTGTTTGGCGCCGCCGTGCCCGAAAATCTCGGCGCGATGGCCACAGCTTGGGCATAAGAAGAAACTCATGTTCTCGATCACACCGAAGACTGGCACGTCGACCTTGCGGAACATGTTCAGCCCTTTACGAACGTCAAGCAGGGCAACGTCTTGCGGCGTCGAAACCACGACGGCGCCGGTGATGGGCACATTCTGCGCCATCGTCAGTTGCGCGTCGCCAGTGCCAGGCGGTAGATCGCAGACCAATACATCGAGTTCGCCCCACACAACCTCGTGCAACAGCTGCTGGATGGCGCTCATTACCATCGGTCCGCGCCAGATCATTGGCGTGTCCTCCGGCACCAAAAAGCCGATCGACATGCACTTCACACCGAAGGCTTCTTTTGGGAGAACCTTTTTGCCGTCAGGCGTGGCGTCGGGCCGGCCGGACAGGCCCATCATTTTTGGCACACTGGGTCCGTAAATGTCCGCATCCATCAACCCAACCCGCAGGCCCGACCGGGCAAAGGCCATTGCGATATTCACGGCGGTGGTCGACTTGCCAACCCCGCCTTTGCCTGAGGCCACCGCCAGGATCGCGCGGACCCCGGGAATGCCCTTTTTTTGCAGCTCGTCGCTTTGCTGGGGGCCGTCGCCGGACCCCATGCCCTCTTTACCCTCGTCCATACCGCCCTTGGCGCCACTCTTTTGGGGGGCAGGTGCCTCTTGGTGGGCGGTAAGCACCGCCGTGACCGACAATACGCCCGGCATATCGAAGACCGCGTCCTCGCAGCGTTTGCGCAGAGGCTCGTAATGCGCTGCGCGTTCGGGGTCGACTTCGACGGTAAAGGCAACATGTCCGTTGCGGACCTGCAGCCCCTGTATCAGCCCACGGCCGACCACATCTTGGGGGTCATCGGTGTCCCGGACGCCCCGCAATACCTCGATAATTGCCTGTTCGTCGACGTCAGCCATTCTTGAACCCACCGTAGAAACGCACATATAAGGGCGGTGTCACGCGCGTGTGACACCTGTAAATCTTGCCTAGTTTGCAGCAGAGCCTGTTGGTGTCATATAACCCGCTGGACTGTAAAGACAAATGCCCGCACCTCTCATCCCGAAATAAACGAAGGAATTCCGATGCCTTGGAACAATCAGGAGGGTGGCTGGCAAGGTGGCGGACGCGGCCCCTGGGGTCAGAGTGGCGGCCCCTCAGGACGCCAACCCCAATCGCCGGACCTCGAAGATCTCCTGCGGCGCGGCCAAGACCGCTTTCGCCGCTTTATGCCGGGCGGTCCGAAAAGCCCGCGCGCCGTTATCATTGCGGTGTTGGCAATCCTCGTGATTTGGCTGATGACAGGTTTCTATCGCGTCGCGCCAGACGAGCAAGGTGTCGTGCTGCGGTTTGGCGAGTGGGTCAACACCACGGCGCCAGGCCTGCACTATCATCTACCAGGCCCAATTGAGTCGGTTGAAACACCACAGGTCACCCGCGTGCAGCGGGTCGAGGTCGGTTTCCGCACCGGCGAGGGTCGGCGTAGCGCTCTCGGCGATCTACCGGAAGAAAGCCTGATGCTGACCGGCGATGAGAATATCGTCGATATTGATCTCACGGTGTTCTGGGTCATCAACGACGCCGGTCGCTTCCTCTTCAACATTGAAGATCCGGCCGGGACGGTGAAGAACGCCGCAGAAAGCGCGGTACGTGAAACCATCGGCCAATCAGACTTTCAGTTTGCCGTTGCCGAAGGTCGCGCCTCGATCGAGCAACAGACGCGCGACAACATCCAACAGATTCTGGACTCCTACGAGGCCGGTATCCGGGTGAATGAAGTCAAACTCCAAAAAGTCGATCCACCCGGTGCGGTGATTGATGCGTTCCGCGACGTGCAGCGGGCGCGTGCCGACTTGGAAACTCAACGCAACGAAGCAGAGACTTACGCCAACGACATCTTGCCGCGTGCGCGTGGCGAAGCTGTCCGGCTTATCCAAGAGGCCGAGGCCTATCGCGAACAGGTGGTCAAAACCGCAGAAGGTGACGCGCAGCGGTTCTTGTCGATCTACGGCGAGTACAAAGTCGCGCGGGAGATCACGGCGCGCCGTATGTATCTCGAAACCATGGAAAAGGTCTTGGGCAAGATGACGAAGATCATCATCGATTCCAACGATAGCGGCGGCGGCGTTGTACCGTACTTGCCTCTAAATGAGCTAACCCGCTCGCCTAGCAACACCGGAGGCAACCAATGAGACGTAGTTCGCTCATCGTCCTCGCGATCGTCGCTCTTGTCATCGTGATCGGCGCAGCCTCATCCTTGTTTACGGTACATCAGGCCGAGCAAGCGATCGTGCTGCAGTTTGGTGATCCTAAGCGGGTGATCAACAAACCAGGCTTAAACGTTAAAATTCCGTTTGTTCAGAACATCGAGACTCTCGACAAACGGATATTGAACTATGACGGGCCAGCGGAAGAAATTATCGCGGCCGACCAAAAGCGGTTGGTTGTCGATACCTTCACCCGTTACCGCATTGTTGATCCGCTGAAGTTCTTCATCTCGGTTCAGACCCAGCGGGTCGCAGAGACGCGGCTGGGCCCGATCGTCAACTCGAGTTTGCGCCGTGTATTGGGTGAAGTGCCCCTGTCTTCGGTGCTGACGAACGAGCGGCCGACGCTCATGGCGGAGATCACTCGACTTGTTGGTCAGCAGACCGTTAACCTTGGGATCGAAGTGGTGGACGTGCGCATCAAACGCGCCGACCTGCCATCGGAAAACAGTCAAGCGATTTTCCGCCGGATGCAACGCGAGCGTGAACGTGAAGCAGCCGAGTTCCGCGCTCAGGGCGCCGAGCAAGCCCAGCGCATTCGGGCTATCGCCGATCGCGAGCGCGTCGTCCTGCTTGCGCAGGCTCAGCGCGACTCGCAGATCCTGCGCGGTGAAGGCGATGCCAAAAGGAACAAAACCTTCGCCAATGCCTACGGTCAGGATGCCGAGTTCTTCGCCTTCTATCGCTCCATGTTGGCCTACGAGAATACGTTGGCGAGCGAAGACACGACGATGGTGCTGTCTCCGGATAGCGACTTCTTCCGCTTCTTCCAAAATTT
>JAPKDI010000051.1 GCA_026421105.1 Alphaproteobacteria bacterium
AGCCAGCTTGTCGAGGAAGGCTACGTCGAACAAAAGAAAGGGGTGCGGGACCGTCGCCAACGGCTCCTCCACCTCACGGAAAAAGGTCGTGAACTGGAACGGCGGGTCTCGGAAAAACAGCGCGCGCGTGTCGCCAAGGCCTACCAAGAGGCCGGCGCCGAGGCGGTTGAGGGCTACCGAAAGGTGCTGCTGGGCTTAGTCGATGGAGCCGATCGAGCCACCGTTATGAAATCGATTCAGAATCGTTGAGATGGACGATCCCGACTCAGTGCGTCACCTCCTCGTTGTCGACGACGACCGGCGGATCCGCGAACTTCTTCAGAAATACCTGATCGAGCACGGCTACCGCGTCACCACCGCGTCCGATGCGCAAGAAGCCCGCAAACGCATGACCCGCTTCGACTTCGACCTCCTTATCGTCGACATCATGATGCCCGGCGAGGACGGCCTGACCCTCACCAAACAACTGCGCACCAAAACGGATGTGCCGATTCTCGTGCTAACCGCGCGCGGCGAACCCGAAGACCGTATCGCCGGCTTCGAGTCGGGTGCCGACGATTACCTCGCCAAACCGTTTGAACCGCGCGAGCTCTTGCTGCGCGTTGCATCGATCCTGCGACGGGTTAGCGGACCGCTGCCAACGTTGACCGGGTTGTCGTTGGGCCGGTTTTACTTTGATCTCAAGCGCAATGAATTGCGCGATGGCAACAAGGCGGTGCGGCTTACTTCCGCGGAAACGGGCTTGCTCAAGATATTTTCCGTCAAACCCGGCCAAATCATTTCGCGCTACGATCTGTGTGACCGACTTGGAGTCAGCGATCGCACCGTTGACGTTCAGGTGACGCGGTTGCGCCGCAAGATCGAGGATGATCCGAAGACGCCACGCTATTTACAAACCGTTTGGGGCGAGGGCTATGTCCTGCGCCCAGACTAAGTGAGCCACGCGATGATCAAGCGCATCTTGCCCAAGACACTATTGGGACGATCAGTCGCGATCGTAGTGGCCCCGGTGGTGCTGCTCCAGGTGATTCTCGCGATCGTGTTCTTTGACAATCATTGGGACACGGTCACGCGGCGACTGTCTTTGGGCGTGGCAGGCGACATATCCCTAGTGATTCGTCTGCTTAGCGAAGCTGACGAGGCCGGTAAAAACGACGTCCTCGACCTGGCACGAACTTATCTCGACATCGACGGCACGTTGATCCCGCAAGGTGTCTTGCCGCCCTCGGTGACGCGAAACCAACCTGTTTTCAATATCCCCGACCGGATGCTCTATCGCGCGCTGGGCGAACGTTTGTTTCGGCCCTACGCCATCGACACGGCTAATTTCGGTGATCGCGTGCAGATATTGGCCCAACTCCCCGACGGTGTCCTTCGCGTTCTGACATCGCGCAAACGGCTCGACAGCACGACGACGACAATTTTCGTGCTGTGGATGGTGGGCTCCTCGCTGATTCTGCTGGGCATCGCGATCATATTTCTGCGCAACCAGATGCGACCTATTCATCGCCTCGCCGAAATGGCGGATGCGCTTGGCAAGGGTCGCGAGGTCGCTGACGTCAGGCCGTCAGGGGCGAGCGAAATACGCATGGCTACCCGAGCTTTCATGGCCATGCGCGACCGCCTGCGCCGGAGCGTCGAACAACGCACCGAGATGTTGGCCGGCGTCTCGCACGACCTCCGGACACCACTCACCCGGGTCAAACTCGAACTGGCAATGATCGACACTCAAGTCGACGTCTCCAACATCGAATCCGACATTCGCAGCATGGAACTCACGATCGAAGAGTATTTGTCATTCGCGCGCGGCCAAGAAACTGAGGCGCCGGCCAAAACTGATATGGCTGAACTCTTGCGAGAGGTGGTCGAAGACGCCCATCGGCAAGCCCAGGAGGTTTCGCTGACGCTCGGAGAGAAACTGATCATGCCGGTTCGTCCGAATGCTTTGCGGCGATGCCTGACCAATCTGATCGACAACGCGGTGCTCTACACTGAGGCTGCTGGTGGGCCGGCGCGCGTGGAGGTTAACGTCTCGCGAGAGCCGACGTTTCTCGAGATCACGGTTGATGACAACGGCCCTGGGATCGCCCCAGAGCGCCGTGAGGCGGCAATGAGGGCCTTCAGTAGACTGGTCTCGGCGCGCCGACCGGAGACGGCCGGTGTCGGATTGGGCCTGACAATCGCGCGCGACATTGTCCGCAGCCACGGGGGCGACTTGAGCCTTCTGGAATCCCCGGCCGGGGGTCTACGCGCCATGATCCGTCTGCCAGTCTGACCTAGAAAAGCCGCCCGCCGTTGGGCACGGTGGTATCGACGCCTACCAAACAGACCTTGCCCTCAGGGTCGGGAAACCCCAAGACCAGCACTTCCGAACGAACCGGCCCGATTTGGCGCGGCGGGAAGTTGACCACTGCCGCCACTTGGCGGCCGACCAATTCCTCTGGTGTGTAGTGCTCAGTAATCTGGGCAGAGGATCGCTTGATCCCAATCTCGCCGCCAAAGTCGACGCGCAATTTTAAGGCAGGCTTGCAGGCCTCAGGGAAAACCTCGGCCACGACAATCGTGCCGACGCGATTATCGATTTTGAGGAAGTCGTCGAACGTCGTTTCAGGCGCAGGGTCACCCAACATGGATTAGTCCGCGAGTTCGCGGGACCGATTGGCAGCCGCGGCGACCGCCCGCGTCATCACCGCCTGCAACCCGTCGACGTCGTCCATGAGGATCGCCAGCGCCGCGGCCGTGGTACCGCCTGGGCTCGTCACATTCTGCCGCAACGTCTCTGGGGCTGATCCGTCTTGATGGCTCAAGGCAGCGGACCCTTCCACCGTGGCACGGGCAAGCTGCGCTGAAAGGTCGGCAGGTAGGCCTGCCGCGACACCCGCAGCGGCGAGGCATTCGATCATGTAAAAAATATAGGCTGGCCCGCTGCCCGAGACCGCCGTGACGCCATCCATGAGCGCTTCGTCTTCGATCCACGCGACGGCACCCGCGGCCGTCATGAGTTTTTCGGCGAGCTCCCGATCAGTGGAAGATGCTCCGGCGTTGGCACATACCACCGTCATGCCACGGCCGATGGCGGCTGGCGTGTTGGGCATGGCACGAATGACAACGGCGTCAGCGCCGAGATGGGTTTCAAAGAAAGCCAACGCCTTGCCTGCTGCGATCGAGAGAAACATCGTGTTGGGACCAACCAGCCGCCGGTAGGGCGGCACCACGTCCAGCATCACCTGCGGTTTGACCGCAAACACAACGACACGCGGCGCAAAATTGTTTGGCAGCTTGTCGAGAGTAGCGAGCGTCGCAACGCCGCGATCGCGCGCGGCGCTGGCGGTTTGTTCAGAGGGTTCAATAACCGTAACGTCGGACGCTGTGACACCGCGCTCAAGCCAGCCACGAAGCAGCGCATCGCCCATCTTGCCACAGCCGACAAGGAGAATGGGGCCGTCTAGGTTTTCCATAGCGGTGGCGCTCAGGCTTCGCCTTCGGTTTCGAGCATGGCAGCGGCAATAGCCTCGTTCGGCCCTTTGCCTCCCCATAGGGCGAATTGAATGGCGGGGTAGAAGCGTTCCGACTCGCGCAAGCCGGCCTCCACAACGTCTTCGAGTTGGGCACTCGTCGCTTCGGCACCGCCGGAAAAGACGAGCGCGTGCCGGAACATCAGCAATCCTTCGTGCGCCCAGAGATCGAAATGCCCGAGCCAAAGTTTCTCGTTCATGAGGGCCATGAGCGTATGAACCGCTGTGACCTTTTCTTTGGGCACCTTGAGGTCGAACGCGCAGGAGAACTGAAGCGCCTCATGTTCCTGGCGCCAAGCAAACCAAAGGTGGTACCGGGTCCAACTGCCCTCGACGCCAACATTGAGCTCGTCGTCGGCCTGGCGATCGAACGGCCATTCATTTGCGGTGACAATTTGCTCGATAATATCGAGGGGGTTTTGGACCGACCGTGTATCCGTGGCCATTACCAGGGTCATAAACATCTCCCCCGAACGTGGGCCGTACCCGGGCACCGCCGTCGGTGTTGTTCAGCAAATTTATTGCGCGGCAGCGTTCCAAATCGCACGATCTTGTGCCTCTTCCAGACAGTGACCCAAGATGTATGCCAAAGCGCTGGACTTCGCGTCAAGCGGCGATTCGAAGAATCCCGTTTTGAATCAATGCACTGTGGGTATGTTTTCGAACCGCCGAAAAGACAGATTTAGGAGTCGCCGCAAGGACTTAGCGACTCAGAGTCATTCTTGGAGAGAGTCCGAGGCACTATTTTCATCCACAACTTATTTGGCGGGTTCGCAAAAACCCGCCATCACCATGAATCTAGTCGGTGCTTTTCGAGGGCTTTGGCGCCGCCTCGAGCGTTGCGAGTCGTGCCGACAACGCATCGTTTTCTTCGCGCGCCTTCTGCGCCATGTCACGCACGACATCGAACTCCTCGCGCGTCACAAGGTCCATGTCTCCGAGCCAGCGCTGGAACTGCTCCTTGATCCGCCCTTCCACCTCTTCGCGAACTCCGCCAACCGCGTTCAACGCGCCGCTGGCGACACGGGCTAGGTCATCAAAGATCGGGTTAATCGGTTGCATGGTCTCCTCCAAACGTTGAACTAACTATAGAACTGCCTCACGGGTCGGTGAAGCATCACAGTGTCACCCTAGTGTAACGAGGCTTTGCTTGGTTTCCCGAAGGAGTTTCCCTATTTTCGGGACGAACCATCCCTGTACCCAGATGGAGCGCGCATGTTACTCGGCGCCCTGCCCTTTCCGACCATCGACCCAGTTCTGGTGGCCATCGGCCCCTTAGCGATCCGCTGGTACGCGATTGCCTACATTGCCGGAATCCTATTGGGCTGGCGCTTCGTGCTGTTGCTGATTGATCGCGGCAATTCGGCAATGACGCGGAAAGATGCCGACGACTTCGTCGTGTGGGCGACGTTCGGGATCATCCTCGGGGGCCGGCTGGGCTATGTGCTTTTCTACCGCCCCGAGTTTTACCTGTTTAACCCGCTTGAGATTGTCTTCATCTGGCAGGGCGGCATGTCGTTCCACGGCGGTCTTCTGGGCATGGTCGGCGCAGTCATCTTGTTTTGCCGCAAGCGCAACCTTGGACTGTTCGCTGTTGCCGATTTGATTGCCCTGGCAGGACCGATCGGTTTGTTCTTTGGACGAATTGCAAACTTCATCAACGCAGAACTCTTCGGACGAATCACCGACGTGTCATGGGCCGTAATTTTTCCGAACGGCGGACCGATCGGTCGACACCCGAGCCAATTATATGAAGCCGGCCTCGAGGGCCTAGTTCTCTTTGGTGTCGTTTGTTTGCTCTATTTTGGGACGACAGCACGCATTCGCCCCGGCCTCCTGACCGGGGTATTCGCAGCGGGTTACGCCGTTGCACGGTTGTTCGTTGAACTGTTCCGTGAACCCGACGCCCATCTCGGTTTGCTTGCGGGCAGGATCACCATGGGGCAAGTGCTGTCTATACCGCTGTTGTTGTTCGGCATTTTCCTCATCTGGCGCGCCGTGCAACGCGCGCCGCTCGTTCCAGCGCAGTGACCGCCACCGCGCTGGAGCGGCACCTCTGCAACGTGATCGCCACCCATGGCCCGCTCACCATGGCGCGTTATATGGCCGAGGCCCTGGGCCATCCCGAACACGGCTATTACATGACCCGCGACCCATTCGGCGCGGCGGGCGATTTCATCACTGCGCCCGAAATCAGCCAAATGTTCGGCGAATTGATCGGCGCCTGGTGTGCAGATGTATGGATGCAAATGGGTGCGCCCCCGACGGTTCACTTGGTCGAACTCGGCCCAGGGCGCGGCACCTTGATGAAAGATGCGCTACGCGCAACACAGCGGGTGCCCGGCTTCCATGAGGCTCTAAGCATCCACCTCGTCGAGACGAGCCCGCGCCTGCGCGAAACTCAGGCGACGTCCCTTGAGGGCCAATCAGTGAGTTGGCATGACACGACGACGGACGTACCTGAGGGTCCGTTAATCGTGATCGCGAACGAACTGTTTGATGCGCTGCCGGTCCACCAGTTCCAGTTCACGGAGGATCAGTGGCATGAACGGCTGGTCGAGGTGTCCCAAGAGGGAGCGGGTCTGCGTTTGGTGCTCGATCCCGCTCCCAACAAAAGTGAGACACTGCGCCGCTTCGCCCAGCCTAACAACGGTGCGATTGCCGAGATCTGCCCGGCCGGCGTGGCTCTGGCGGAACATATTGTGGAGCGGGTCGTGCGGGACACCGGGGCGGCCCTGATTATCGACTACGGTCACGCCACGTCGGGCTATGGCGATACCGTGCAAGGGGTTAGAGATCATGCAACCCAATCGATATTCGAGGCGCCGGGCATGGTCGATTTATGTGCGCATGTTGATTTTGCCGCGCTGGCTGAAGCCGGGCGCGCGGGCGGCGCAACAATCTGGGGGCCAGTGTCCCAGAGCACCTTTCTATCCCAACTCGGGCTCAACGCGCGGGCAGCGACCTTGACCGACGCGTCGCCAACCGATGCAAAGGACATCGCGGCGGCAACACACCGTTTGACCCACGCCGATGAGATGGGCACCCTATTTAAGGTTCTTGGCTTTTCCAGGGCCTCTTTACATCCGGCTGGGTTCGACCCGCGTGATCCAATCTGAACTGCTCTCGACTCTTCCGGGTATTGCCCACGGTTTCTTTTCGCGCGACGGCGGCGTTTCTAAGGGAATCTATGCATCCCTCAATTGCGGCGTAGGCTCGGACGACAGCCTCAACGCCGTTCAAGAAAATCGCGCGCGCGCGCTCGCACAGTTTGGCGCGGCACACAGCTTGAACACCGTTCATCAAGTGCACGGGTCCGATGTGGTGGAAGCGACGGGACCCTGGCCCGCGAATCCCCCGCGGGCCGATGGCCTCGTTTCAAGAACGCCCGGAATTGTGCTGGCTATTCTGACGGCTGATTGCGCACCGGTCCTGTTCGCCGACGGAGATGCCGGCGTGATCGGCGCTGCGCATTGCGGCTGGCGCGGCACCCTGCACGGCGTTGCAGAACGCGTCATCCAAGAGATGGAGGCGTTAGGCGCGTCGGCCGATCGCATCATCGCGACCGTGGGTCCAACCATCGGGCAAGCCTCCTACGAAGTGACTATCGAATTTGAGAAAGCCCTCGTCGACCTTGATGCGGATGGGGGTGGCTTCTTTGCGCCGGGTCGGACAGGTCACGTGCAGTTCGACCTACCGCGTTATGTTCTTCACCGTCTGAGCCGCGCCGGGTTGGCCATGGTGAGTTGGACGGGTCACAACACCTACGACCTTGCGGACGATTTCTTTAGCTATCGGCGAGCGACCCATCACGGTGAGCCGGACTACGGCAGACAAATCTCGGGAATCGCTCTTGCGCCCTAGATTCTACGGCAAGCGGATGGGCATCGTGGCGATTCTTGCCTTTGTTGCACTCGGCGCCTGCCAGCCGTTGCCGCGACCGTTTCAGCCAGACGACAAACGCCTCACCGCCGCCGACTTCGTTCGACTAGGAACCCGAGGCGGTATCATTGTTACGCCCCCAGCGTTTGATGGCACCACGCAAGGCGCAGCATTCGCCAGACTTTTGGCCGCAGCACTGCGCGATAGCGACGTACCCG
>JAPKDI010000052.1 GCA_026421105.1 Alphaproteobacteria bacterium
CGATCTTCGGGTTAGCCTTGCCTTGTGATTGTTTCATCACCTGGCCAACAAAGAAACCGAGCAGCTTGTCTTTACCGCCGCGATATTCTGCGACCTTGCCTTGGTTCGACTCCATGACCGCGTCAACGATGGCCTCGATCGCCCCGCTATCGGTCACTTGACGCAACCCTTTCTCCTCAACGATTTTGCCAGGCGCCCGTCCGGTCTTGAACATTTCGTCAAAGACATCTTTGGCGATCCGACCAGAGATTGTGTCGTCGGCAATTAGGTCAATCAATGCGCCAAGATCAGCCACCGCAATCGGAGAATCAGCGACGTCACAACCTGCTTTGTTCAGCGCGCCAAACAAGTCGCCAGTGATCCAGTTTGCAGCGACCTTGGCGTCTCGGCCCGTCGCCACTGCCTCGAAGTAGTTAGCCACCTCTTTCTCCGCCACCAGGACGCCCGCATCGTACGAAGACAGGCCGAGTGCCTCGACAAAACGGACTTTACGATCGTCCGGCAACTCAGGCAGAGATGCGGCTATGGCATCGACCCAGGCCTGCTCAAACTCGAGCGGTAGCAAATCAGGGTCGGGGAAATATCGATAGTCGTGCGCCTCTTCCTTAGAGCGCATAGACCTGGTCTCCATCTTGCGCGGGTCAAACAATCGCGTTTCCTGGAGGATCGTGCCGCCATCCTCAAGAATGTCGACTTGTCGCTGCGCCTCGATCTGGATGGCCTGCTCGACAAATCGGACGGAGTTGACGTTCTTGATCTCGCAACGCGTCCCGTAATCATCACCTGGCCGACGAATCGAAACGTTGACGTCGGCGCGCATGCTTCCCTCTTCCATGTTGCCGTCGCAGGTGCCGAGGTAACGCAAAATCGAGCGCATCTTGCGCAGATAGGCACCCGCTTCGCTGGGCGTACGCAAATCGGGATCCGAAACGATCTCCATCAGCGCGATCCCCGAGCGATTGAGATCCACGTAGGTGCGATCGGGATGCATGTCGTGCACGCTTTTGCCGGCGTCTTGCTCAAGGTGAAGTCGCGTGATTCCGATTTCGCGCGAGGTACCATCTTCCATGTCCAACACAAGCGTTCCGGCACCAACGACGGGCTGAAGGAACTGCGAGATCTGATAGCCCTGCGGCAGGTCGGGGTAAAAATAGTTCTTGCGGTCAAACACCGAGTGCAAATTGATCTGCGCTTTGAGCCCCAGCCCGGTACGGACCGCCTGCTCGACACAAACCTTGTTGATGACCGGCAACATGCCCGGCATCGCGGCATCAACAAGACTGACTTGGCTGTTGGGCTCCGCACCAAAGGCAGTCGCGGCGCCGGAGAACAGTTTAGAATTGGACGTGACCTGGGCATGAACCTCAAGCCCGATAACCATTTCCCAGACGCCGGTTGCTCCCTGAATAATGCCGCTCATGCTTGGTCCCGCCACCACGGCGTGGGCCGGTGATTAAATGCTGCCGCCCGTTCAAGGGCGCGGCCGAGCTGAAAGACGGTCTCTTCATCGAACGCGCGACCAACGATTTGCAGCCCCAACGGCAGCCCTTGAGATGACAGGCCGGCTGGAACCGAAATAGCGGGGAGACCAGCCATGTTTGCCGGCACGGTCAGAACGTCGTTGAGGTACATCGCGATGGGATCATCGCTCTTCTCACCAATGCCGAAAGCGGCGCCAGGTGTTGTCGGCGTCAGCAA
This sequence comes from Alphaproteobacteria bacterium, assembly GCA_026421105.1. The sequence goes on from JAPKDI010000052.1 coordinate 1,699, forward strand.
CGCATCGACGCTGTCCCACGCTTTCCCAAAGTCGTCGGCAATCAGTGTCCGGATCTTCTGCGCTTGGAGGTAGTAGGCGTCGTAATAACCCGCCGACAGCACATAAGTGCCCATCAACACGCGGCGCTTCACCTCTGCACCAAAGCCTGCAGCACGCGTGGCTTCGTACATCTCGGTGAGGTCATCGCGATCATCGCGCAACCCGTAGCGGACCCCGTCATAGCGCGCGAGATTGGACGACGCTTCGGCGGAAGCAACAATGTAATAGGCCGGCAACGCATACTTCGTGTGCGGTAAGCTGACCTCGACGATCTCCGCGCCGGCTTCCTTGAGCCACGTGATGCCTCGGTCCCAAAGGTCAGAAATTTCCTGGGGCATCCCGTCGACGCGATATTCGGCAGGGATTCCTATGCGTAGGCCTTTGACGCTGCGCTCGAGTGCCGCTTCGTAGTCTGGGACGGCAACATCAACGCAAGTCGAATCTTTCTGATCGTGACCGGCCATCGCGCGGAGCATGATCGCGGAATCCTGGACCGTGCGTGTCATCGGCCCCGCCTGATCAAGGCTCGACGCAAACGCGACAACCCCCCAGCGGGAACAACGCCCGTAGGTGGGTTTGACCCCGACTATGCCCGTGAATGCAGCCGGCTGGCGGATCGAGCCGCCGGTATCGGTCCCTGTCGCCCCAAGGCATAGTTCCGCCGCGACGGCGGCAGCGGATCCACCGCTCGAACCACCCGGCACAAGATCGCGATTGTTCTCCGTCTGGCGCCACGGGTTAATAACCGGGCCGTAGTAGCTGGTCTCATTCGATGACCCCATGGCGAATTCATCCATGTTGGTCTTGCCCAGCATCACCGCGCCCTCCAGCCACATGCTTGCCGTGATGGTCGATTCGTAGGGCGGACGGAATCCTTTGAGGATATGGGAACCCGCAGTCGAGGCGATACCTTCGGTACAGAACAAGTCCTTAATAGCCACAGGAATGCCCTCAAGTATTCCGCCCTCGCCTTTGGCGAGACGTTCGTCAGACCGCGCCGCATCAGCGCGGGCTCTGTCGGCGGTTTCGACAACAAAAGCGTTTAGCGCACTCGCCGACATGATGGCATCGATGTGCGCATCGGTGAGTTCCTGTGCGGACACCTCTCGGGCGCCAAGCTTGGCTCGCGCCTCGGCGAGTGAGAGTCCGGTTAGCGACGCACTCATTCGATCACCTTGGGGACCACGAAATAGCCGTCAGCGCTGTCCGGGGCGTTACCGAGAACAGCGTCCTGGAAATCGCCGTCAGTCACGACATCTTCTCGATGATGAAGGGCGTGGCCGACCACGCTTGTCATCGGGGCGACGCCATCAGTGTTGACCTCGCGAAGCTGCTCAATCCACGTCAGAATCCCTGAGATTTCCTCGGCCAACGGCGCGAGGTCCTCTTCAGGCAGGGAAATCCGAGCGAGCCGCGCGATGCGGGCGACGGTGGCTTTATCAAGCGACATATGGCACGCTCTGGCAGCGCGCTTTAATCGCCACAACGGGGCAAAAAAGCGCAGAATTCCGGGCAAAATCGAGCGGACCCTAGCACTCGCCATGTGTCCAGGCAAGACCAGCGACCTTGAGCAACTTAGGACCCTGATGAGACGGGGATCTCGGCTATTGGGCCTCGATGTGGGCGCGAAGACGGTCGGAATCGCCATTTCGGACGGTCGGCTGGGTTTGGCCACCCCTGTAGAAACAATCAGACGGAAAAAACTCAAGGACGATGTCGCCGCCCTGAAGCGCATCATCGCCGATCGCGATGTCGGCGGACTAGTCGTCGGGCTGCCGATGAACATGGACGGGAGTGAAGGGCCGCGCTGCCAATCGGTACGGCAGTTTGCTGCCAATATCGAACCGTTTGTTGTGCTGCCGTTCGCTTTCTGGGACGAACGATTATCGACCGTGGCCGTGGAACGGACACTCATTGCCCAGGACGTGTCGAGGCGACGCCGGGATGCAGTGATCGATGCCCATGCCGCAGCGTTCATTCTTCAGGGCGCCCTCGACCGGCTCCAAGTTCTTGCCGCGGAGGATTGAGCCGTGGGCGAGACATTAGTTGGCACACTTCCCGTTTTTTTGGTGATTTTGCTGGGTGGTGGCCTGGTTTACCGCCGCTACGTATCCGCTGAATCCTGGGCGCAGTTCCAAAAGCTGAACTACTATTTATTCCTGCCGGCAATGTTTCTGTTCGGTCTCGGCACCAGTGATTTTTCCGACGCGCCATTGCTGAGAATGGTCGTGGCCGTCGTTTCGATTCTCGGCGCAGCAACGGGCCTGGTGTGGGCCTGGCGCGTTCGGTCGGCGAAGTTCGGCCCGCAGGTTCTCGAGGCATCCATTCGCGCCAATGTGCCTTACGGCATGGGGGTGAGCCTTGCGCTCGGCGGTACCGACGGGTTGGCCCTATTCCTCGTTGCAGCTGCAACTTATCTACCCACAGTGATTGTTGCTGGCGGATTGTTCGGCCATTTCGTCGGCAAGCAGGATCTCGACCCGGACGCCGAGCAAGAATACGCGTTGGCGTCTTCACTGCGCTTGCTGGCGCAAAATCCGATCGTTTGGGGTGTTGCAGGAGGCGTTGCCTTGAACTTTGCCAATATTCCTTTGGCCACAGGGCTGGCGGCGATGGTCCAAGCGGCCGGATATGCGGCAATCCCCTTAGGGCTGCTTGGCGCAGGCGCGGCACTCAATATCGCGGCCGCGCAGAACGCTTTTGAGGCGGCCCGTGGCGCGGCGATCGCAAGCCTCGCCATCAATTTGGTCGGCCTACCGGCTGCAGCTGGCCTGGCGGGTTTGTTACTGGGCCTTGAAGGGTCCGAGGCGGTCGCCATCGTACTGATCGCCGCACTACCGTGCTTGGTACCGCGCTTCAGCGTTCTCGGCGCTTCTCCGCAAAGCGTGTTGCCGGGCGTTGCGACCATCGCGACCCTTGCGTCGGCAGTAACGATGCCAATTTCGATTTGGCTGCTCACCTAGTTGTCGACCAGGTAGGCAAAACTTATAGTGGCGCTTTAATGACATCTCCCGCAGCGACGCCATTCCGCCACCGCCACTTGCTGGGCATTGAGGACCTGTCGCCGGACGAGATCTCCGCCCTTCTTGACCTTTCAGACGAATACGTCGACCTAAATCGGCGGCCTGAAAAGAAACTCAGTCGATTGCGGGGCCGCACCCAAATCAATCTGTTTTTTGAAACATCAACGCGTACCAAGACGTCTTTTGAACTGGCCGGAAAACGACTTGGCGCCGACGTAATCAATATGTCCGTGGAGGGGTCGGCCATAAAAAAAGGCGAGACCCTGATCGACACAGCGATGACCCTGAATGCCATGCAACCCGACGTGATGGTCATCCGGCATTCTGACAGCGGTGCCGCCGATCTATTGTCGCAAAAGGTCAACGGTTCGGTGATCAATGCCGGTGACGGCCGCCACGCTCACCCGACCCAGGCACTGCTCGATGCGTTGACGATTCGGCGTCGCTTGGGTCACCTACGGGGCCTGACCGTTGCTATCTGTGGCGACATTCTGCACAGCCGCGTTGCCCGCTCGAACATCCAACTCTTCGGAAAAATGGGCGCGTTGGTGAGGGTGGTAGCGCCGCCCACTCTTCTGCCAGCAGCCGTGGGGCGCCTGGGTGTCGAGGTTCATCACGACATGGTCTCTGGGTTAAAGAACGCCGACATCGTAATGATGCTGCGACTTCAGTCAGAACGAATGAAGGGGGCCTTTGTCCCATCGATCCGCGAGTACTTTCGATACTACGGGCTTGATCGCGATAAACTGGCCCATGCAAAGCCCGATGCCTTGATCATGCACCCCGGCCCTATGAACCGAGGCGTCGAGATCGATACCGAAGTGGCCGATGACATCAATCGCAGCGTCATCCGTGAACAGGTCGAGATGGGCGTGGCGGTGCGCATGGCCTGCCTTGACGCATTGGTACATCAACAACTGAAACAACCGGCCGAGGCAGCCGCGCGATGACACAAAAGGTCGCCTACACCAACGCCCGCCTGCTCGATCCCGCTACGGCAATGGACACGCGGGGCGATGTGTTGACGGTCGACGGTGAGATCGCCGACGTCGGCAGCCTGTTCCCAGATGGCGCACCAGACGATTGTGCCAAGGTCGATTGTACGGGCCACTGCCTCGCGCCGGGCCTGATCGATATGATGGCTGCACTTGGTGAGCCAGGGCGAGAACATAAGGAAACCATCGCGACCGGCACGCGGGCGGCGGCCGCCGGGGGGATAACCACTGTCGTCGCGTCTCCCGACACCCGTCCCATCATGGACGAAATCGCGCTTGTGGAGTTCCTCGAGCGACAGGCACAGAGCTCGGGCGTGGTCAAAGTCCTGCCAACCGCCACCATAACTAAGGGAATGGCGGGTGACGAAATGACGGAGATCGGACTTCTCGCCGAGGCGGGCGCGGTCTTATTTACTGATTGCTATCGCAGCATCGCTAATCCACAAGTCTTGCGCCGCGCGCTCTCGTATGCGTCGACGTTCGACGCGCTGATCGCCCATCACACCGAAGTGCCGGAACTGGTCGGCGATGGCGTCATGAATGACGGCGAAACCGCAACGCGGTTGGGACTTGGCGGCATCCCCGGCGCCGCGGAAACGATCATGCTCGAACGCGACCTGAGAATCGTCGAACTCACCGGTGGCAGATATCACGCGGCATCCATTTCGACCGCTGACTCGGTCGCCGCGATGAAAAACGCGAAGGAAAAAGGATTGCGGGTGACATGCGGCGTTGCCCCATATCACTTTGCTTTGAATGAAAACGAAGTTGGACACTACCGAACGTTTGCTAAAGTCAGTCCTCCCTTGCGCAGCGAGACCGATCGCGAAGCCATCGTTGCAGGGCTAGCCGATGGCACTATCGATATCATTGCGAGCCATCATCGACCCGAAGATCCCGAGGCCAAGCGCCTACCGTTCGCGCAGGCAGCCTATGGCGCGGTGGGACTGGAGACCTTGTTCTTGGTTGGCCTAGAGCTCCACCACAAAGGACAATTGCCGCTGTTGGATCTTCTTGCCCGACTCACAATCGGGCCGGCCAACATTCTTGGATTGCCGCAAGGACGCTTGAAACGTGGGGCGCCCGCCGACCTCGTTATCTTCAATCCCGCTACCCCAGCGCGCATTGACGCTGCGACATTTCAAAGCAAGTCCAAGAACTCACCTTTCGATCAGCGACCCGTGCAGGGCCGGGTCTTACGGACCGTGGTTGCCGGCGCGACGGTCTTTGAAGCGAGTTAGGGGCGCCGATGCCAGATCCGATTGGTGACTTGAGCTTTACCTGGCCTTTTTTCGCCGTTTTCTTCGTAGCCTATGTCATAGGCTCCGTTCCCTTCGGTCTGGTGCTCACGCGAATCGCGGGGTTGGGCGACATCCGGCAGATCGGGTCGGGCAACATTGGCGCCACCAATGTGCTGCGCACTGGACGCCGATCTCTGGCGGCGGCGACGCTACTATTGGATGGCGCAAAGGGCGCAATCCCAGTCCTTCTGGCAGACTATTTCCTGTTCCGCGATCAGGCCCTAGTAGCCGCCGCCGGCGCACTGATCGGCCACATGTTGCCGATTTGGTTGATTGGTTCCTGCAAGCACGGCATCCGATTTGCGCTGCGCGAATCGTTGCTCCTTGGAGTCGGACTCGGGATCATGCTTCTCGGCAAGGGTTTTGTAAGCGTGGCAGGCGCGCTGCTCTTGGTGTCGAGCACCGTGTTTGCTTGGGGCGGCAGGGGCGTTGCAACGGGACTTGGTGTCCTGCTCGCAATCAATCCTCC
>JAPKDI010000053.1 GCA_026421105.1 Alphaproteobacteria bacterium
GGCTGACAAGATCCGCGGGCGATGGGTACCCGCCGTGCAACAACGAACAAACGGGGCCGGGTTCCAGCAACGACGCCGTCCCCGGATGCGATAACTGAGATTTCATTGCGCATGATCTTTAGGTTGGCTACGCGGATGTCGATTCCGGAATGTCGCTGCTAGGCTCGCCATCCCCAGGTGTAATCTTCGGCGCCCGGCCCAGGATCCTGTTCAAAGTAGCTTTGAACCCAGCATACCTCCAGCACCGCGCATTCCACCGGCGACCCAAGAAGTATTGGCGGTGGAACGGATTGTTGGGCGTGCACGCCTGCAAAAATTCCGCTGGCAAGGTATGCGGAGAGTACCGCGGCAAACAGCAAGCTTCCGACGCGAAGTACCATGGTTAGGAATATAGCATTCCCCACCGGAGGAAGGTTAGCTGTAACGGTTTAGTCTATGCCGCGTGCGACGTGGCCATCTGCTCAGTCAGGACTGCATAAATGGCGTCGCGGCTATCGCAGCCGCGAATTTTCTCGCACACCGAGGTGTCGCGTAGCAGACGAGAGACACGCGCCAGTGCCTTCAAATGATCGGCCCCGGCGGTCTCTGGTGCTAGCAAAACGAAGACTAGGTCAACAGGTTCGTCGTCGATCGCATCGAAATCGATCGGCCGTTCCAGCCGAGCAAACACGCCGTGGAGCCGGTCCAATTCCTTCAGCTTCCCGTGAGGTATTGCAATCCCGTGGCCGACGCCCGTGGTTCCCAGTCGCTCTCGTTCGAGGAGAATGTCGAAAATCTCGCGGTCCTCGCGCCCTACTGTACGGGCCGCGATGACGGCCAGTTCTTGGAGCGCCTGTTTCTTGCCGGTCGCTTTGAGGTGCGAGACAACTGAGTCCGCACTTAACAAATCGGTGATGTCCATCTATCGAGGCTCGCTAACCCTGACCATTTGGAATTGGTCGTAGGTCTTCCAGGCGCAGTTAAAGCTCACGCCGCGCAACGGGCGCAGACGGGCGAAGCTAAGTGCGTCGTTAGAATGACCGCGAGTTTTATTCGACATCAATTGCTTGTTTGTTGGCCGCAGACCGGCGGATCGCCATCTGGTCGGGGCTTGAGGCGGCGGAACATAGGCCCTGCGTCGCGCGGTTGTCAAATAATCAGAAAATCGCAGAAAACTGCGAGAATGAAGCCTATCTAGTGGCGATTGATGCCGATTTTTTGATCCGGCGCCGGAGCACAGATGACGGAATTCGCATGGCCTCCCGGTACTTTGCGACGGTCCGGCGGGCAATATCAATGTTCTCGCCACGCAGCATGTCGACAATTTTGTCATCCGAAAGGACTGCTACCGCCGGCTCCTTGTTGATCAAGTCGCGAATGCGGTGCCGTACGGATTCGGCAGAAAGGGAATCGCCGCCCGTCGTCGATGTAATCGCCGATGTGAAGAAGTACTTGAGCTGGTAAGTGCCGCGCGGAGTCGCCATGTACTTATTCGTTGTCACCCGGCTCACGGTGCTCTCATGAATTCCAACCTCTTGCGCGATATCTCGAAGAGTTAGCGGGCGAAGGTGCTGAATGCCATGTGCAAAAAAGGCATCTTGCTGACGCACCAATTCGGCCGAGACCTTCAAGATCGTTTGAGCCCGCTGCTCAAGGGATTTCACTAACCAATTGGCGGAATTCAAATGCTCAGTGATGTAGGCCTTGTCTTTCCGCGAACAGGTCTTTGTGTTCACTTCGGCAAAGTATTGCTGATTGATCAAGACCTTTGGCAGCGTTTCGCTATTGAGTTCGATCGTCCAGCCTCCATTCGATCCGGGGCGGACATACACGTCGGGTACCAGTGTTTGCGCAATCTCATTGCTGAACGCGAGCCCGGGTTTGGGGTTGAGCCGCCGAAGCTCTTGGATCATGTCGGCGATATCTTCTGCTTCGACACCGCAGCGCGCGACCAACGCAGCGTGGTCGTGGGCGGCAAGCAAATCAAGATTGTCGATAAGGACGGCCATCGCTGGGTCATAGCGATCTTTTTCGCGCAGCTGCAGAGCCAGGCACTCGCCGAGGTTCCGCGCGAAGATCCCCACGGGGTCAAATGCTTGCAAGCGTTTGAGTACGGTTTCCACGTGCTCAACCGTCGCGCCCACTTGATCCGCGATCGCTGATATCTCGCCGGCCAAATAGCCTGCGTCATCGAGCATATGGATGAGGTTGAAGCCGATAAGGCGGTCGACCGGATCGGCAAAATCCATATTTAATTGTGCAAGAAGATGATCGGTGAGACTGATTTCCTCGCCGATGGTTTGTTCCAGCAAGTCACCCGACGCGTCGAACGACCCGCCCGTGCTTCCGTAGGGGCCGCGAAGCCCTGCATCAGAAGGGTATCCTTCGCCTGTGGCATTGTCGGTATAGACATCGCCATAGCTCATATCGAGCGGTTGGTCGTTGTCTTTGGGAATTTCTGCCGCCGAAGAGAGTGCGGCCGTGTCGACATCGTCAGTACCGGCAAGGGAGTTGTCTTCGGAAGGTGCCGCATCGCCCCGTTCGGGTTGCTCTCCTTCGATGAGCTCAAGCAACGGATTGCGTTCGATCTCTTGTTCGACGAATTCCGAGAGCTCAATATTCGTTAGCTGCAGCAGTTTGATCGCTTGCTGCAGCTGTGGCGTCATCACCAGCGATTGGGATTGCCGTATCTCCTGCCGTTGTCCGAGCGCCACGCGAACCCCCTACAGCGTAAAGCGGTCGCCGAGATACACTCGGCGGACGGCTTCATGGGCGACGATTTCGGAGGGCGGCCCCTCCATCAAAATCCCGCCATCGTGCAGGATGTAGGCACGGTCGACGATCTCGAGCGTCTCGCGCACATTGTGATCCGTGATCAAGACGCCGATGCCGCGATCCTTGAGGTGGGCCACAAGATCGCGAATGTCCCCAAGCGCAATCGGGTCGATGCCGGCAAGGGGTTCATCAAGGAGGATAAAACTTGGCCGCGACGCCAGCGCGCGGGCAATTTCCACCCGCCGCCGCTCGCCCCCAGAAAGCGTCATCGCGGAAGCGCGGCGCAGATGCTCAATAGAGAATTCGGCCAGCAATTCTTCAAGATATTCCTCGCGCCGGTGATGATGAGGTTCTGTCACCTCGAGGGCCGCGCGAATGTTGTTCTCGACCGTCAAGCCCCGGAAGATTGACGCTTCCTGCGGTAGGTACCCGATCCCTAGCCGCGCTCGGCGGTACATCGGAAGGTCAGTAATGTCGTGGCCATCCATCGTGATGGCGCCGTAGTCCGGGGCAATGAGCCCAGTCATGCAATAAAAGCAGGTGGTTTTGCCGGCACCATTAGGCCCCAAAAGCGCGACCGCTTCCCCGCGTTGAACCGACAGCGTTACGTTGCGCAGCACAGGACGCTTGCGGAAGGACTTCCCGAGGCTCTGGGCGACAAGCCCTTCGTTGCTGGCAACGAGCCGCGGTCCATCGGGGTCTTGTTCACTCAAATCTGCCATTAATCAATTACTACCATTACCGGATCTGACTCTAGGCCAGAATTGGTTAACAGACGGTCAACGCCCGCCGTTTCGACGTGGAACGAACAATCCACGAACACGACCATCGCCCTTGCTTTTGTCGCCATCCATTGTGCTCTGGCCAGTCGTAAGATCGAACACCACGCGGTTTCCCTTGATGACATTGTTCCCCTGGGTCAGCACCACCTCGCCGGTCAGCGTGATCACGCCATTATCAACGTCGTAGGTTCCCTGATCCCCCTCAGCGGTTTCCGTACCCGAGGAGAAGAAAACCTTACCCTCAGCGTCGATTTTTGAGATGGCCTTTGTGGCATCCTCAGCGGCGTCGCCCTGGTAGTGAACCCAAATCCGATCGGCTCGGAGTTTGATGCTGCCCTGCTGGGCATCGACATTGCCGCTGAACACCGCGATCTGTTTGTCCTGCTGCACCTCAAGAGCGTCAGCGGCAATCTCGATCGGTAATGCTGTGTCGTGGGCCGTGCCCTGCTGAGCGTTTGCGTTTGCGGCGAACACCATTGCAGCAAGAAGCATCAGTGCAGGAAGGAAACGAAACGTCATAGCGCCTTGCCCGGTTGCAGGGTCATCCGCACGTTGCCTTTGAAGAAAAGCCGTTGTCCGTCCCGCTCCATGCGAAATGAGTCGGCATTCAACTCCCCCATCGGACCTTGGGCCCGAACGGTTTCACTTCCTTGTGCTGTTCCGTCCGCTAGATCAATTCGGGCACTCGCTGTGTGGAGGGCAAAGCCGTTGTCGGCAAAAAGGTCGACGCCATCACGCAATGTTAGACTTTGCTGGGTGCGATCATAAAGGCCAGTCACAGACAACATCGATACCCAGGCTCCGCTGTTGAGGGTCAAATCGGCCTGTAGCGTTTCGAGCGTGATGCGCTCTGGATTGATTGCGTTCGGTACAGCCCGTTCTGCTGTGATGACAAATGCCTGGTCTTTCGCGTCTGTGCCGACGAATCGTGCCCGCGTCATGCCGGTATCACCAGCGTCGCCCTCGGGTAGCGCCGCGAGCGAGACCTGGAACGTGGAGTCTTCATTTTGGGCCTGCGGCCAAGCGACTAGAACCATGACGAGAGCCAGTGCGATAAGGGGGAGCGCGATTTTGGCAAGGCTCACAAAACGGCTGTATCTCCGTCCCAAGACGCGCGGAGCCTGTGGAGAAAAAACGTGTCGCGGTGGAGTAGCGGCGGCGTCTGACGTCATGCGGCGCCGGCCTGCAGGCAATCGTGAAGGCGAACAATGCCGACCACCCGGCCATCATCAACAACAAATAGATTGGTGATCTTGCCAGCCATGAGCGCCACGGCCTCGGCGATCAGGCTTTCGGAAGAAATGGTTTGAGGGTCCGCTGTCATGACCGCTCCTGCCGTCAGTTCAAGCAAGCCAGGCGCCATATGGCGGCGCAAGTCGCCGTCAGTGATGATCCCGGCGAGCCGGTCGTGCTCATCGACGATGCCCGCACAGCCGAAATTTTTCTCCGACATCACAAGTAGCACGTCCGACATGGTGGCAGCCCGTGCAGCAAGCGGCACGTCCGGTGCGGTCCTCATCAAATCGCCGACGCGGCGTAGCGACGCACCGAGGCGGCCACCGGGGTGCAGCACCCGAAAACGGTCTGCCGAAAAGCCGCTTCGCTCCAGAAGCGCGACCGCAAGGGCGTCGCCGAGTGCCATCATCATGGTGGTCGAAGTTGTCGGTGCGAGGCCCATCGGACAGGCTTCGGCAACATCAGGCAGTGTCAAAACGACGTCTGCCGCGAGGCCCAGCGTTGACGTTGGATTGCCGGTAATGGCGATGAGCGGAATGCTGTAGCGCTTGGCATAGGAAAGGATATCGGTGAGTTCACCGTTTTCGCCTGATTTGGAAAATAGCAAGACGGCGTCTTGCCCGGTCACCATGCCCAGGTCGCCGTGACTGGCTTCGCTCGGATGGACAAATTGGGCGGGTGTTCCGGTTGATGCCAGCGTCGCGGCAACTTTACGGGCGATCTGACCTGACTTACCGATGCCGCCGACGATGACGCGGCCACCGACTTTGGCAAAGACTTCAACCGCGTCGGTGAAGCGTTCGTCGAGTAGCCGCCCTAACTCCGTCAGGGCGGCAGATTCTTGGGCCAAGACCTCGCGGGCTACATCAAGATCGCTATTAGCCGTCGCTTCTTTAGCTAACCCCTGCGCTCTTGTACCCAAAGTCATGTAAAACCGCCTCATGAGAGTCGCACGAAAACCGCGCCACCTCTCAAGTTATGCGCTCCCCTAAGGGCAAATTCAATAATTCTCGCAATCGCTTAATGCGAAAAGATGTCGACCTCCGGCCATCCGCCAAGATCCAGCGACACACGTTTTGGTAGAAATTCGAAGCACGATTGCGCGAGGCTAGTGCGGCCCTCGCGGGCGAGCATCGTATTGAGGGTGTCGCGCAAGCGATGTAAATAGAGCACATCTTGGGCAGCATAGGATTGTTGCTCGGGCGATAGCGTCTCTGCGCCCCAATCCGATGACTGCTGTTCCTTCGACAAATCGACTCCAAGAAGCTCTCGGCAAAGATCTTTCAGACCGTGGCGGTCTGTGTAGGTGCGGACAAGTTTTGAGGCAATCTTGGTGCAGTACACGCCGCCCGCGACGTTCCCAATGTGGCGTTCGAGCATTGCGATGTCGAAACGGCCATAGTGAAACAGTTTGGTCACCTTTGTGTCTTCGATGAGGGCACGAAGGTTCGGCGCGTCAAAAGCCGCCGGATGACGAAACTGGACAAGATGGCAATCCTTGCCGTTGCCCGAGAGCTGCGCCAAGCAAAGGCGATCGCGAACCAGCGAAAGGCCCGTGGTTTCGGTATCTATTGCCACGACATCGCCGAGGCTCAGGCCGTCAGGGAGGTCGTTTTGGTGCAAGTGTATTTTCAGTGCGAACGCCATGACGGCCCCTTTGTAAGGCCGCAGCAGGCGCGGCGGCATGGTGCCCAGGAGAAGACTCGAACTTCCACGGCCCGAAGGCCACTAGCACCTGAAGCTAGCGCGTCTACCAATTCCGCCACCTGGGCCCGTGCCGACTGGTAAAGAGTGAGCAATAGTCGTGTCAAGCTTGGCGCTCGCTCATTGACCGATTCCAGCGCGGGACTAAGATGCCGGCCTTGGTAGCGGAGGAATTGATGTCCGAACGACTCATTACGTTGATCGGCGGATCTGGCTTTATCGGACGCCACTTGATCCGCCGACTTGCCGCACAAAACTATCGCATTCGGGTCGCCGTTCGGCATCCCGAGAAGGCAAAATTCCTTCAGCCATTGGGCGACGTAGGCCAAATCGTACCTGTTCAAGTCAACCTGCGCGATGACACCTCGGTGCTCGCCGCGGTCAACGGTGCATCGGCCGTTGTGAATCTTGTTGGCGTCCTGCGCAATAGCGGACACCAAACGTTCGACGCCCTTCACGGCGAGGGACCCGGGCGCGTTGGACGGCTGGCCGTTTTGGGTGGGGTCGAGCGCCTTATCCATATTTCGGCGATCGGCGCGAGCAGCGAGTCTACGTCGCGCTACGCGCAGTCGAAAGCCGCGGGCGAGGCGACGCTGAAGAATGAGTATTCAGGGGCGACGATCGTCCGGCCAAGTTTGGTCTTTGGACCCGAAGATCAGTTCTTTAACCGCTTTGGCGCAATGGCCGCAATATCGCCAGTTTTACCCCTCTTTGGCGATTCATTTGCCGACGCCGGGGCCACGAAGTTCCAGCCGGTTTTTGTGGGTGATGTCGCGGCCGCGATCGCGCAATGCCTCAGCGATGAGGTGACGGTCGGTAAGACCTACGAAATCGGCGGCCCGCGGGTTTATAGCTTCCGCCAATTGATGGAGCTGGTCTTGGAGTACACGGGACGGCGTCGTCTGCTTTTGCCGGTCCCATTCTCGATAGCCAGCGTCGGGGCCACCTTCCTAGAGATG
>JAPKDI010000054.1 GCA_026421105.1 Alphaproteobacteria bacterium
CATCGCCACGAATGGCATGACGATCCGACCGTTTTTGCGGCGGCAATAGCGACGTTCTTGGACTGAACGCGCGTTAGCGCGAAATGACGTCGACGACCTCGTCGAACTCCATCGCGGGTTCGTGGCCCTGCAAGTTCTCTAATTCGTCAGTGATGCCCTTCATCACTCGCCGAATGTAGGCGATGCGCCTACCGGAACGTTCACCGTCGGCTTTAAGGTCGGGGAAGTAGTCTTCGATTTCCTCGACCTGAAACAGCCCGTGCTTTTCGATCAAACGTTCGACGGTGTCGAGGCGATCGCGCGTGACAGAGAGTTCTTCGATCAGGGCCATCACCATGAGGTGCAGCTTATCGACGGCGGGATCTTCGAAGTATTGTGGGCGCTTGCCCTTGGCTGCGCGGGGCATGGTTGTGCGCTTCGCTGCGCCTTTCTTGGCGGTTTTGAACGCCTTCTTAGCCCGTTTGGCGGCGGCTTTCTTTTTGGTTGGTTTAGCAGAAACCTTGCGCTTGGCTTTTTTTGTGCCTGCCATTACTTGCGCCCCACCAGGATCGGGAAGCTCGCGGTGTAGTGAGGCTCTTTCCCGGCTTTGATCATTTCTTTCGAGATGTTCATTATAGAGCCATCGATCTTGCATTTGTTCGGTTTAAAGCCGGCATCGACGGCAATTTTCTTCCAGTCCATGTCGCGCAGGCGCACCAGGAAGGTCTCGTTGTTGTTGTAGGCCTCCCAATCCATCATGAATGAATCGAATGGCTTCATGCCCTGATCGCGCATCAGATCCAGGTGCATCATCACGCGACCTGGTCTGAGAATGCGATGGCACTCGCGTATGATGTTGTTGATCGCCGTGGATGATGTTTCGTGCAACATGATGTGTGACACCACCACATCGAAGTGGTTGTCCGGGAAGTCAGTTTTCTCAGCGTTCTGCTGGGAAAAGTGAGCATTTATTCCGAGGTTGCGCGCCCGCGCGTGGGCATAGCGCACCATGCCTTCGCCGCAGTCCAGGCCGTGCACTTCTGCGTCGGGGTAGGCTTGTGCCCATGCGAGCGTTGAGTGGCCTACCGAGCAGCCCATGTCGAGAACCCGCTGAGGTTGTTCACCAGGGAAACTCTCCTGGTAGAAGCCAATCATGGTCTTGCCGAGGTCGTCGTTCATGTCGCCCATGCCGCCGATGGCATAGAGGTAGACGCTGCGGTCATAGAGCGCTCCTGCCGCGATAGACTCGTCGCCATCGGGGGTGGCGTGATACCCGCCGGGCTGCAGGTGGATGTCGGCTGCGGTGTGGTAGCTGGGGACCTTGAAGTCCTTGGGGATGCGCAGGGTTCCCTTGGTTTTGTGAGGGTTGCCGCGCGCGCGCTTTCTTAACTCGGGTAGTTCACGCTCTACACTATCGGTGACCGAATCCCACATCATTTCCTGGCTGGCGCGTTGTGACGCCGAGAAAATCCGGTAGTACGGATCCTTGGACATTTCTCGCCGGACTTCGTGGCGATTCTTTGGATCGCGCTTATTCTTCTTGCGGAACGCCGGTTTGACGCGCTGTTCGTAGACCGTACGGTTGCCTGGCATCACGTCAGCAGCAAGGCAGAGACGTAAGTTGTGTACAAATTGCTGGCGCGATAACTCGTCGTGCTTGCCACGAACGAGCATAGGGTGACGGGTTTGGGTGTCCATGGGGCGTCCCTCGCAATACAAATTGTTGTGAAGTGGCTCGGGCATGGGCCCGAAGGAGTGGCGCGGTGCCGTCGTTAACGCCACGCCAATCGGTTGATTGACTAAACCTTACGGCCACCTGCTGCCCACCAGAAGCCACCGTTGCCAGCGGTATTCGGGATGAGCTCGTCAAAGGCTTCTTCGTCCTTGAATCCGGCGTCGCGGATCGGCTTTGTGATGTCGAGATCGTGCAACGCGCCCCAGAACGGTTCGTTGTTGAAGTGTGTGCTCCAATCACGGTACCACGCCGTGTAGGTGTCGAGGTCTCGGTTGCGGAGCGGCACATCCATGTGAACGGCAACCCCACCCGGTTTCAGAATGCGATAGCAGTCTTTCATGATCCGCGGCAGGGCTTTGCCCGAAGTCTCGTGCAACATGATGTTCGAGACGATCAGGTCGAAATAGCCGTCCGGGAACTCGGTGGCTTCTGCGTTTTGCTGGGAGAAGTGCACCTTTTTCCCGAGACGTTCGAGTTTGGCGTGCGCCATGCGGATCATCCCGGCGCTGACGTCAATCGCGTGAACCTCGGCGTCGGGGAAGGCATCGACCCAGGCGGCGGTGCTGCCGCCAACCGAGCAGCCCTCGTCGAGAATACGCTTGGGCTTTAGGTTGGGGTAGCGCGATTTGATGAAGTTTATCAGCGCAAGCGCCGGGCTATCGCCCATTTGCAGGCCCTGGCCGCGGCCATAGAGGCCACCGGCCGCATCGTAAAAAGCGCCCGCAGTAATGTCGCCGTCACCCATGTCGAAACCGTAGCCGCCCGGTTGCTCATGAATATCGACCGCATCGACGTAGCGTGGCACGGTGAGGTTGGGGTCGGTTTTGAGTGAGCCTAGTTTTTTGCCCTTGACGGTGGTCTTGTCCACCAGATCATCATATTGGCGATCAATCTTGGTCTCGGCCGACTCCCACATGAGGTGCTGGGCGGTGCGCCACATGGAGGCCCAGGCTTGGAAATACTCTTCGTCGAGCATTTGTTTGCGGAGTTCATGGCGGTTCTTGAAGTCACGGCCCTGCTTCTTCTTGAATGCTGGCCTGGCCTTTTGCTCGTACACCTTCTTGAGGCCCGGCCCAAGATCGAGGTTGATGTGCCATTTCAAGTTCAGGACGAACGCGTCCCGCGCGTTTTCGTCATGATTGGCCTCGAGAAACATGTGATTGACGACCGCCATACGAGTCACCTCCTCAGCCGGTTTGATCTGCTTGAAGCCTATTATATAACAAGCCGAGCCGAGGGTGTGAGGCTTTGGCGGGTCCGCTCGCCTCGTGAACTCTGCAAGACGGCGCAGTTTTAAGGAAGGACAGGCTCATGGCCGGAGACGATCGGGTAATCATCGCAGGGGCCGGACCGGTTGGGCTCGTTGCCGCTATGCGGCTCGCCGACCGGGGGATACCGGTGCTGGTCATGGAGGCTAGCCCTGACCTTCCCATTGACCTCCGGGCCTCTACCTACCATCCCCCGACCCTGGATATCTTGGACCAGTACGGCATCACCCAAATGCTGATTGACGACGGGCTGATCGCCCCGACTTGGCAGTTCCGTGACCGTGAAAGCGGCGAGAAGGCAGTGTTCGATCTCGGCCTCATCAAGGATGAGACGGCCCATCCCTACCGGGTTCAGTGTGAGCAGCACAAAATGACCAGGTTGATCTATAAGAAGATCAAGGATTGGGACAACGTTGAGATCTGGTTTAACTCGAAGGTAAAAAATGTCGGCCAGGATGCCAATTCTGTGTGGGCAGTGGTCGAGCGCGGCGGCGAGGAAGTGACCGTAAAGGGGCGCTATCTTATCGGCGCCGATGGCGCGAGTAGTGCGGTGCGGACCGCGCTTGATGTCGGGTTTGATGGCGTGACCTACCCAGAGTGGTTCGTCCAGGCGACGACGCCGTTTGAGTTTCGTGACTACCTACCCGACCTCTCGTTGATAAATTATGTCACGGACTCCGAGGAGTGGTTTGTGTTGCTGCGGGTGATCGGCAAATGGCGGGCGCTGTTTCCCTCGCGCGAAGGGGAGAGCCAGGAAGAGGCCATTGCGGACGAGAGTTTGCAGAAGCGGCTCAACGGCATTCACAAGAAGGCCGAGCCATACGAGATATTGCACAAGACGATCTACCGCATTCATCAGCGGGTCGCCACGACCTACAACATCGGGCGTGCCTTCTTGGCGGGAGATGCGGCGCATCTCAACAACCCGTTGGGCGGGATGGGAATGAACGGCGGCATTCATGACGCGGTGAACATTTGCGACAAGCTGACGGCGGTATGGCGTGGGGAGGGCGACGAGAGTTTGTTCGATCTCTACACGCGGCAACGGCAGCCTATCGCAGTAGAAAATGTTCAGGCCCAGGCGGAACGTAACCGCAAGTTGTTGAACGAACGCGACCCCAAGGTCCGGTTGGCCAACTTTCGCGAGACCCAACGCACGGCGGAGGATCCTGAACTGGCCCGGGACTTTTTGTTGCGGTCCTCCATGATTGAAGGACTTCGCCGGGCCGAAACCATCGTGTGACGTTGGTTACAAATCCTTAGGGGCGGGCTGCGTCACACTTCAGGTGACGCGAACAGCTCTTTGGGGAAGTGATGTTGTGCAGTTTTTTATTGCGGCTTTTGCCGTTTTTTTCACCACGACGCCAGTGTGGGCGTTTCATGCGCCAAAAGGCATAGACGTTCCCAGGATCGGCCTTGGCCCAGTGCTGACCGATCGCAGTGGTATAACCATCTATATCTTCGGCCGTGGCTAGGTGTTTGAATCACGCTGCAAGGCAACATGCGCGAAGAACTGGCCGCCGGATGGGGGGCCGGTGACCGGGCCCTACGCGGTGGTTCGTGTGGGGTGTGTGATAAATTGTCGCGAAACGATGGCAATAGCCAGGACGATGCCGCCGATTTCAAGCCAAAACGCTCCGCCGAAAGCATCCGCCGGAATGAGTAACCCAATCCCAGCGATCGTCATGGCCACGCGTCCTATCAGATCCAGTCGTCCGCGGAAGTAACCGCCCAATCCGGCTGAAGCCAACCACACGCCGGCGACGGCGGTGACGGATGCCTGGATGACCTCAAGTGCGGTGCCCTGGAGTAGGAGGCTTGGCGATAAGACGAAGAGGAATGGGAGAACGAACGCGGGCCAGCCGTAGCGACACGCGAGCAGCGCGGTTTGCATCGGTTTTGCTTTGGCGAGATTAGCGGCGGTGAAAGCAGCGATTGCCACTGGTGGCGTGATCATCGAGAGCAGGCCGTAGTAGAGCACGAACATGTCGGCGGCGATCGGATCGATACCCAGTTGGCGCAGCGGAGGCGCCGCGAGCGTTGCGACAATCAAATAGATCGCCGTGGTTGGCATGCCCATTCCGAGCACAATCGACACGATTGCCGTCAGCACGAGCAACAGAAAGAGGCTCCCTTGTCCCACTTGAACGAGGAGGAATGTTAGCCCGAAGGACAGGCCGGTTATTTCTATAACACCGATTAGAAGGCCCGCCATGGCCCCGATCACGATGATATTTACCGAAATTGCGCCGGTATTCGACAGACTTTGGACGATGTCGCGCCAGCCGATTCGTCTGCCCTTGTATCCAAACACGAGGGACACGACGACGACGGCGGCCGCAGCCCATAGCGCCGCGGTTTCTGGGCGACGGTTGAGCCAGAACAGCGCAATCACCAAGATCGCGAAGGGCAAGACGAAGAACCAACCCTCGCGCAAGACCTGGCCGAGCGGGCGCATTTGCTCGCGCGGGATCGGCGGGATGTTGCGCCGGGCGGCTTCGACATCAGCTTGGATGAATACCGCGACGTAGTAGAGCAGAGCGGGCAGGAGCGCAGCCGCGATGATTTCGGAATAGCCTACGGCCAAGCGCTCGGCCATGAGAAAGGCGGCGGCGCCCATGATTGGCGGCATGATTTGGCCGCCAGTGGAAGCGACGGCCTCGAATGCACCGGCGGCTTGGGGGGAATAGCCGCCCTTGCGCATTAAGGGGATCGTCAACACACCGGTGGAGGCGACGTTGGAGACCGCACTGCCGGAGATCGACCCGAATAGGCCTGAGGCCACGATGGCGATTTTCGCGGAGCCGCCTCGTGAGCGTCCGGTGAGACCAATGGCAAGGTCGGTGAACCACTCTGACCCGCCGGTACGGAGCAGGAGTTGGCCCAGGAAGATAAACAGAATCACGATGCTCGTGATGATCACGAGTGGCAGGCCGAAGAGCGCGTTCAGATCGACGCCAAGGTAAGAGACCAGTTTCGGGAATGCCTGGGCGCGGCCTTCAAGCTGGCCAGGGACCAAGTTAGCGAAAAGGCCATAAAACAAGAATACGGCGAGGATGGTGACGAGACCGAGGCCGGCGGTGCGCCGCAGTGCTTCGATCACCAGCGGAATGAAAATGATACCGACGATGAACGTCTCGGTCTGGCGGAAGTAGAACTCGTTGGTGAGGACGGGGTAACGCACTGCGAAATAGATGCCCACGATTGTCGCCAGCAACGCGAAAACCGCATCGTAGATTGGCACCGTTCTTTCCAGCGGCGAACGGCCCCGCGCAGGCACGGCGATGAAGACGACCGCCAACCCGAGCCCGAGGACGATACCCAGGGCCTGTTGATCAAATATAGCAACGCCGAGGTAGAACGTGACATCGCCCGCCAGGCTCAGCGCGACGAGCGCGAGGACCGTGCCGAATATCGGTTTGATATAGCGCGTCAGGAAGTCAGACATCACGCGTCGGCCTGGGGCGAGGGAGTGCGCAAAGAGAAGCGCCCGACACGATGTGCCGGGCGCTGTGCATTAGGATAGCCGTCAGGAACCGGGCCAGGCACCAACTTCCTTGTAGAATTTCTCTGCGCCAGGGTGGTACGGCATATCCTGGTTCTTGCTCATGTTCGCAGACTTGTGGGACGACCACAGGGGACCGAGGCCGTGTAGTTGGCTCTCGTTCTCGAACATGGCCTTGGCAACCTTGTAGACGGCATCGTCCGAAACATCTTTGCCGGCCCACAGCATGTAGTCGAAGAACATGATGGAGGTTGGCTTTTCGATTCCGACGGGGCCAGGTGCGACGTCTGAGAGAAAGGTGCGCGGTGCCTTGTCGGAGAATGCCTTTGCCATGGCCGGTGATGTGTCGAACGGTAAGAAACGAATGCCGCCGACGGCCGCATTTGCGTCGGTCACGAAACCAGCGCCGACCGAGCCGATCACTGCGTCGATCTTGCCTTCTTTGAAGGCGTTGATCCCCGGGACAAGGCCCGTCACCGGGACACCCTGAACATCGTCAAGGGTGAGACCAGCGTTGGCCAGCATGCCGTCTAGAATGGCCAAGAACAGGGGCGATGAGGTGTAGCCCGATGGGAGCCGCTTACCCTTGAGATCTTTGACCGAATGGATATCCGAGTCGGCGCGCACGATCAGGCCGATACGGAACTGCATCATCGTGGCGACCAGCCGGAGGTTATCGAACTTCTGGCCTTCTGAAAGACCGGTACCTGAGTAGGCCATGATGGTTTGCATCATATTGGCGATGCCGAACTCGAGCTCGCCGTTGTTGACCATCGGGATATACTGCTGGGTACCGCCCATCGGCTGGGGCAGCATGCGGAGGCCGGCGTGCTCAGTGACGATCTGTGCGATGCCGGCTGATATTTGAGCGGTGGCGCCGCCCTTAGTGGTTCCGATGCCGACGGTCTGCGCGACTGCAGTGCCTGCGATTAGCGC
>JAPKDI010000055.1 GCA_026421105.1 Alphaproteobacteria bacterium
ACAACATCAGGTGTAACTCAGTCCATCCCGGCGGCATCCACACGCCGATGTTTGTGCCGATGACAGGCGACGGTCGGACGGATGGACCCGAGGCCCCGCACGTGCCGATGCGACGCTACGGCGAGCCCAGTGAAGTCGCGGCGGCGATTCTATTTTTAGCGGGCGATGACTCGACATACATCACCGGATCTTCCCTCCCGGTCGATGGCGGTTTAGCGGTAACTTGATGGCACGCCTGGATGGCAAAGTCGCGATTATCACTGGCGCCGCGTCGGGTATCGGCAGCGCTGCGGCTTGTTTGTTTGCTGCTGAAGGCGCCACCGTTGTTGGGACAGACGTTCAATTCGTTGACGCCGATGCCTGGCGCGCCGATTGCGGCGACGGGGCGCTATTCCTGCATCACGATGTGACAGACGAAGGGCGGTGGCAGGACGTCATCGTCAGCGCCCAAGAGCATGCCGGTCGCATCGACATTTTGCTGAACTGCGCCGGCATCAATGGCGTCAGCGGAGATGAGGCGCCATCTCAAGCGCCCGATGTCATTGGTCTTGATGTTTGGCGTCAGGTAAATCGGGTCAACACTGAGGGCACGCTGCTGGGCTGCCGCTCGGTGATCCCGATCATGCGTGAGGGTGGAGGCGGGGCGATAGTCAATATTTCATCGATAGCCGCGCAAAAGGGCTGGCCGATTCGAACCGCCTACGGTGCGAGCAAAGCGGCGGTGCTCCAATACACCCGCTCAGTGGCACGGTTTTGCGCCGACTCCGGTTGGAATATTCGATGTAACGCGGTGTTGCCCGGTCCGATTGATACGCCAATGATCAATCCACCTGGTGGGAAGCCGTTGGCGGGCGGCGACGGTCAAGCCGGGGCAGATCACGTGCCGATCAAACGCTACGGCGACCCGATGGAGGTTGCCCGTCCCATGCTGTTCTTAGCGAGCGACGAGGCAAGCTACATTACTGGTGCTGGCCTCAATGTTGACGGCGGGATTGCGGCGCTGACGGCAGACTGAGGTGCCTACCCGAGTCCTAGGGCTCGAGGTATCGTCATTGTAATTGCCGGCACGAACACGATCAGCAGCAAGACGACCAATTCGGCGAATAGGAACGGGATGATCGCCAAAGAGACCCGTTCCAATGAGACCTTCGCTATAGGCCCGGTGATGAATAACAGGAGTCCAAGCGGCGGCGTGATGAGGCCGAGCAAGAGGCTGATCATGAGAAACAGGCCGTACTGGATCTCCGTCATACCCAACCCTGTCTCGGCTATTGCAACCGGCATGAGCAATGGTCCGAGGATAATCATGTTCGCCAGTGCGTCCATGAACGTGCCCATGAGTAGGAAAAACCCAATGAGGATCAGCGCCATGATTACGCGATTGTCGGACACCGCGATCAGGAGTTCGAGGATTTCTTGTGGGATACGGAAATAGGTAAGGATGCGGCTGAACACGATGGCGGTAGAAACAATCACTAGCGCTGACGCTGTGACTTTTGCGGTTCCAGTCATTGCGTCAATCAGTTTCCGCATATTGAGCGTGCGGTAGTAGAACGTGCCGATGATCAGGGTGTAGAGGACGGCAATTGCACCAGCCTCGGTGGGGGTGAATATGCCGCCGAGGATGCCACCCAGGATGATGACGGGGATAAGTAATGCCGGTGCCGCTTTCGCGCTGCCCCTTGCGATCGGGACGATGCCCTGAAAGGCATGAACGTCGCCGTAACCGCGCCGGGCGCTAATGACACCAGCGGTAATCATCAACGCGAGGCCGATCAAGATGCCGGGAATGATGCCGCCTGCGAAAAGACCGCCGATCGATATTTGTAGCTGGCCGCCAATGATGATGGCCACGGTGCTTGGCGGGATGATGGCGCCGATCACGGCGCTTGCCGCCGTAACAGCCGCAGAGAACGCAGGCGGGTAGCGTTCACGGATCATTGCTGGAATGAGAATAGGGCCAAGTGATGCTGCGTCGGCAAGCACTGAACCTGAGATGCCAGCAAAGAACATTGACGTCAAAATATTGACGTGTGCGAGTCCGCCCTTAAGCCAACCCACCATGAGCCGCGCGACTTCGACCAGTTTTTCGGTGATGTCACATCGGTTCAGCAGTTCGCCGGTAAGAACGAACATAGGTAGGGCCAGGAGAGCAAACTGGTTCACCGCCGTGAACATCTCGGTAATCAGGATTAGGGGCGGAATGGTAGTTCCGGAAAAGAATAGAAAGATGACGCAGGCCAGACCGAGCGCAAAAGCGACCGGAATCCCAAGGATCAACAGAATGCCGAAGGGAATGAGCAGATACGGTGCGACAATTTCCATGAAAAAAAGTCCTACTCGAGGCCGGGATTGCCTTGGTTCTCAAAGTGCGTGTTATTTCCACGCCGCAGATTGATGAAATCAAGAAGGAGCGCGTTGATGGCAAAAATAGTCATTAGAACGGCGCCAACGGGGATGGCGAGTTTGGCCCACCGCGTCGACAAATTGAGGCTTGGTGACCGTGCATGGAAGTCTTGGCCAAACACTTTGAAGCCGAACCAAACCACGGTTAGAAGAAACAAGATCGTCGCGACTTTGGAGAAGATAAGGAAGTAGGGCCGGATCTTCATGGGGAGGAGGTTCGTAAACGTCGGGATATTGATGTGTGCCCAATCGCGCATGATCACAGCCGATCCGACAAACACCATCCAAATGAGCGCCCAGATGCTAATTTCTTCCGACCATTGGAGCGAAGAATTAATTACATAACGGAAGAAGACTTGCGCGAGCATGACGACGGTAATCGTTATGACGAATACGACGACGGCACATCGCGACAATCCGTCAAGCCACTCGATCAGTCGGCTGAAACCCGCCATCGCAACCCCGCCCCTTTTGCTGGAATCAAACTCTAGATAAAGGGAGGACGGCCCCTATGTCGGGACTGCCCTCGGTCTTCCACCCCTTTAAGTGCTTATCGGCGCTACTACCGTAATGTAATATTTTCTCGATCGCATGACCGATGTAGTTACGATTAGAGGCTACTTGCCCGTTTCACTCAATCCCCGGACGCCTGGGACGGGCCAGTCCTCAATCAATATTTTGCGGCTGGGACATAAGGCTTGGCATACCGCTTGAGATCAGCAGGTAACTTCGGCCGGTATTTTGGGTTCCAGTTCATCGGGTGCTTCTTTTTTTCGAAGATGTTGTGCATCGGCCCGTTAATAGTCCGCACCCAAAGGTTGAAGCCGGGGATCGATCCGGACGGTCCTTGGTAAACAAACTCGCGCCACCAGACATAGCCCCCTGGACCCATCACACCAGCGTCGGCAAACACGTACTCACCGTCCAGCACGAAAACTTCTTCAATCATGGAATGCGTCCAACGCGGTTTTTTGCCCTTGGGGGGCACACGGTGAGCGGCGGAGCTGTAGATGAAAGAAGTTTCCCCGGTGTACGGATCGGTTCGAAGCGCTTTGATAGCGACACCAGCCTGAAGTTGTGGATCAACCAGGCCCGGATCCCAGGGGATATCGAGCGTGTTGATTTGCTCGACAAGGAGGTTCTTGTCGTAGAGCCCTTTCTCCGGTTCGCCTTGTTCAACAGTGGGTTGGGCCGCAAACGTTGTCAGCAGGACGGCGCCGTGGTGACTCGATACGTCGCGGCGAACGTGGCCTGCGGGAAAGAACGCGTAGGCATGCTTGCCGTACTCGATACCATTGATCTTGATACTGCCATCGAGCACGAAGAATTCCTCATGCGCCCGTACAAATTCTTTGCCACGTCGACGGTACTTCTCGGGGTAGCGCAGGATACAAGTTGAGTCGCCGCTCTTTTTGTCAATGCTGAGGACCTTGCTACGAATATTTGGGCGCCCGCCGCCATAAAGACCTTTGCGCCATGGCAGAGCCTGCGCCTGAATAAAGCATGTGTGTGGTCGAGCCATTTCCGACGCCCCTTGGTTTGTTAGTCCCGAAGGTAATGCTGACTGTTCGTGTGCGGAACGACAGCAAAAAAAGAGGCTGGCCACATGGACCAGCCTCGCACTAGAGAAAAGTGTCTGCGGACTTAGCTCAGAGCAATGATCTGATCGATCACGGATTTATCGATATCCTTGCCAGCGCTTCCCCAAACCGAACGGGCTGCTTCTTGCCATTGGGCAAATTCTTTTTTGGTGGGGGTGTAGATTTCCATCCCCACTTTGCGCAACTCATCCTTGTAGAAGTCTTCGCCCTCGCGGTCGCGCACGTTGGCAGCATCTGCCGCCTCCTGGAACGCCATCATCATCGGGCCTTGAATGCTCTCTGGGATCGCATTCCAGGTGTTGATATTCATGACCTGGAACTGAATACCGAAGATTGCATTGACCTCGGTGGCATATTTCAGAACTTCGTACATTTTGAACTTAAAGGTCCAAATCGGCTGCACGTGGAAGCCGTCGGCAACTCCCTGTTGCAAAGCGGTATACGTTTCGACCCAGGGCACGGGTGTGGGGTTGCAACCCCACGAACGAAGCATCTCAATCACGATCGGCGATTGCACGGACCGCATCTTGAGGCCTGCCGCGTCTGCGGGAGTTTTTGTCTGCCTTAGGTTGTTCCAGAACAGGCGGTAACCGCCAGCTCCAACCGGAGGTAGAACTTTGACGCCAACCCCTTGTTCGAACTTTGCCGCTTGTTGCTGCCAGACAGGTGCTTTGGCGATACGTCCGTATTGATCCCATCCAGTCACGATGTACGGCAAATCGAGGACTGCGAATGCCGGGTTGTAGCGCATGAACTGGGTCGTCACGTTGCTCGTGATGTCGATAAATCCGGTCTGCACAGCATCGAGTTGCGATAGATCGGTACCCAACGTTGAGGACGGATGAATCTGGAAATCGACCTCAATGTCGTATTTCTCAGCTAAAATACGTGGCACATCCGAAACCGAGGTATAGCTCGGATCACCTTCTTTGCCGTTTAGGCCGGCGACGATTGGTTTCAAGAACTTCTTTTGTTGCGCGGAACGGGTTAAAGCGGGGAAGCCCGTGATGACCGCGCCCGCCGTTACGGCTGCGGCGCCGGTTTTCAGTGCTGCACGCCTCGTGAAAGTTTTCTTAGACATTAAGATCTCCCATTGAATTTTAAGGGTGAGGCCTTCTTTACCTTAGGGCCCTTATTTCCAGGACCAATTACATGCCAACATTCACCCTACGACAACTTAAAAACGCTCCGAAAGCGTACTCAGCAGCGTCACAGTGCCAAAATTGTTGGTCTTCGCGGGCTTTTTCGGCAGGTGGGTGCGCTCCCGCGTGCGCTATGATCGCTTGAGCCAGAGGGGCCCACTATGCTGCACCAATCCGAGCACACCGTCCTGCCGCAAACGAACCACGATGAGCTCGCGCGGCAGGAATTTTCCTTTACCTTGAAGACTCATATTTCGACAGACGTCGCCCCAGGCACGCGTGATGCAGCGCACGTACGCGTCATACCAAAGTTCGCGCGCGCGCAGGGCCGTGCGCCGGAGACCCGCCTAGAACTTCGCGACGCCATGGATGACGATCCCTACCATCAAATGTGGGGATCCCTAACCCGCCTTGCGCAGGAGGTCATGTGGGATAGTGTCGAGCAAAGCGTTTCCCGGCAATTGCCCGATCTGATTAGGGCGGCGAAAATAACCGCCATAAGTGGCGGTAGTTTAAAGCTTAACCCCGATCTTGCGATGCCACGCTATATGTCGGCGGTCGACATCCACGCGATGCCCGGTGGATACGTTTCTGAGGTTACAGAAAACGATTTGCGTGCGGGGGCAATCTTTGATCGCGGTACGTTCATAAATGTCTGTGGGACACAGGGTCCTCTGCATGACGCAAGGGGGCGAACCGTTTGCTCCTACTTGCGCTACAACTTCCCGCACTTCAGTCCGAAGCGGATCCTCGATATGGGGTGTTCAGTTGGGCAGGCTACGCTCGCCTATCCGCAGCGTTTCCCTGAAGCGCAGGTGCACGCGCTGGACGTCGCGGCGCCTTTGTTGCGATATGGCCATGCACGCGCTGAGGGGCTCGGTCACCGGATTCATTTCTCGCAGCAGAATGCGGAAGCCACTGATTTCCCCGACAACCACTTCGATCTGGTGGTTTCTCATCTGCTGTTCCACGAAACATCCTCTCCAGCGCTCGAAAAAATCATTCGCGAGTGTCAACGCGTCTTAAGGCCTGGAGGCATGATGATCCATCTTGAACTGGGTCTACCGTACAAAGATATGGATCTATACGAACAGGTCATTCACGATTGGCAGACGCTCAATAATGCTGAGCCGTTCTGGGCAAAAATAAATTCGACCGATACAGCTGCCCTAGCACGCAAGGTTGGATTTATTGAAGCCTCCGCCGGATACCTCGAGCGTAGCGAGTATCCCGAGACCGACAAAACGACATTAGGGCCGAAGCCTGCGGAAACCGACGCACACCCCCAAGGCGCGCGCGTCGGTTGCGAGGTATTCTACGTGATGCAAGGAACAAAGTAGCGACGGCGGTTCTGCCGACAGATAGTCTCTGGGCTATGTAAAACCACGGACTTTCGCACCCGGGGCTTTTTTCGAAGGCTGTCAGGTTTTGGGCACCCTCGGTACCGCCGCGTCGGTCCCACCAATTTTGAGCGGCTATTGCCCTGCGTTCGCTGCACCTGCTTTGAGCATGGCGTGAATCATTTTCGGGTGCGGATTAAGTGGCTTGGGGTAAGGCCGGCGGCTGTGGCTGATCCCCATAGCCAGCAGGGTCTCGACCGTCTTGTAGGTCAGTGGCCCAGGATTGATAACTGGCACGGATAACTCAGCGTTAAGATACTCCGCTGCCTGATACATCGTGGTTGACCCTAAACAGATCACGTCCGCGCCCTTGTCGATCGCCCGTTCACAGGCGGCTTTCATCTTGGGCAGGGTCTTGTCCTCTTTGCCGGCCAAAAGGTTTTTGTAGTCGGGAGGTGAATCGTAGCTTTCGATGGCGGCGCAAAAAGACTCAAGACCGAGCGCCTTCACAAATTTCTGTGTTCGGATCAGTGCAGGCTCCCACTGGGCGAGCATGCCGAACTTGGAGCCTAACGTCATCGCGAAGGTCATCGACAGTTTCCCGGGCGAAACGACCGGAATATCGAGTACCGAGCGCAGGGCATCGAGGCCTGAGTCACTCATGGTGTCGATACAGACGGCGTCATAGCCGTCGTCTTGCGCCGACATACCTGCTTCGAAGATAGCTAGGTCCATCAGCACAAAGTCGTGCGGGCTCATGTACATCTCTGGGCCCGCGGTGACCGGACGAAAATCGAACTTAATGTCGGGCCCGAGTTTGACGGTGCTTACTTGTTGACGACGGTTGTTGACGCCCTCTTCATCCATTGCGAACGGGACGAGGACAAGTGCCTTGGCCATATGTGGTGCCTCCCTAACTGCGCCGTGCCGGTT
>JAPKDI010000056.1 GCA_026421105.1 Alphaproteobacteria bacterium
TTGATCGGGCCGATGCCAACTAGTCCTTGCGCCTCCGCAAGTTTGGCGAGGTCTGGATCGGGGTCGGTGATTTTCTGGCCGATCCACCGGTTCTCGGGATTGCGCCCCCGGAGACGCGCGACTCGATCCTGGTGCATTTCGTCATTGAAGTAGGACTGATTGTTGGCGACGATCGTGAGCAGCGGAATCTTGTAGTGTGCTGCTGTCCAAAACGCATTGGCACTCATCAGAAAATCGCCGTCACCAATCACGGCGACTGCAAGCCGACCACTTTCTTTTAGCGCGAGCGCCGAACCTATCGCCATTCCTGGACCCGAACCTATCCCGCCGCCACCGTCATAACCAAAAAAATCAAGCGGCCCCGTGAACGGCCACCGCGCCCCTGGCCAGCCGCCCGGCAAGCGCACTAACGACACAGGGTCCTCGTTAATAGCCGTTTTTAACGCTACGGCCACATGATCGAGCGTGAGTTTACCCGAAGAATCCGGATCGTCAGGCGCACCTTCATGCGCCACTGAAACAACAGTTTTGCGGGGCCTCAACATCGCCGTCAGAAGGGGAACTGCCTCATCAGGTGGGCTGAGCAAGGTCACGTCGACCGGCGGAAGTCCCTGATGGTCCATGCTCCACCCGTTGTGAGCATATTCATCAATTGATGCGTGAATGATGCTGGCGCTGACATCCTTGTCCGGCCAAGCTTGGCCCAAGGTGCCGGCAAGATCGATCCAATCCAAGCTCAAAATCACGTCGCAGGCGCGAAGAACCTCTTTTTGTTTATCGCTAAGGAACTGAATGGAGCCGCCATGCTGCGGATGATTAGTCGGAAATGTGGCACCCGCTTTGAAGTCAGTGAACACCACAGCCCCAAGTTTCTCAGCCAGCGCGAGACGAGCGTCCCATGCGGCTTGCGTACGCACGAAGCGCCCGGAAAGAATCGCAGGTCGACGTCCGCCATCAAGCAACGCAGTGGCGGCGCGTAACGCGTCATCGCCAGGCCGCGGCGCATCGCTCGCAGCAAAACGATGTGCCTCTGGCGGAACGATCGGGGCCCCAAGTTGTAGCTCTTGCAGATCGGCATCAAGGCAGACGTAGACAGGCCCGCAGGGCGCCGTGCGCGCAATCTTGTTGGCACGGTAAATTGATTCAATCGCCGCTTCGACCGAAGCTGGCTGATCATCCCATTTGATAAAATTGCGAATAAGCCCGCCTTGATCTTGCGCCGTGTGGATCCAGTCAATCCAGGGTCGGCGCTTGGCTGCATCGACCGGGCCGGTCGCACCAAGAACCATCACAGGCACCCGATCGCAAAAAGCATTGAAAATCCCCATCGAACCATGCATCAGGCCGACGTTGCTGTGTAGTACAACCGCCATCGGCTCCCCTGCCGCTTTGGCGTAGCCATGCGCGATGGACACCGCATGATCCTCGTGAAGACACAAGATCATTTGAGGGTTCCGATTACCCAAGAAGTTTACGAGACTGTCGTGGAAGCCGCGAAAGCTCGCGCCAGGGTTTAGCGCGACGTATTTGTACCCAAGGTTACGCACTGCCTGGGCCATCGTATCGCTGCCCCAAGCAGGTTCCGCGTTGCCCGACAAACCGGCCGGTGTCTCGATATCATCCATTGGCTTCACTCAAAAAGTACCAAAACCCATGACCCGCGGAACTCCTAGATCATTCTTTCGCCAATATCGCATGGCGGCGGCTCATAGCCTTGAACGCGATGAATGTTGTCCGGCATGCGACCAGCAATCACAAAAATCAGCTTACGCCAAATAGCGTTGCCGAAGTTGTTGAAACCTTCCGGCACCACGACAAAGCAGCGCTGATATATCTGTCGCGGTGGGCCAATTCTTCCAATGCGCGGGCGATCTTTTTGTCAGGTCGTTCGTTAGGCATGAGGAACACTAGCGCGCCCTTGCCGCTCCGTGCGAAGGCTTTATGATGATCGCCGCGTTCATCCGATGACCCATTCCGTCTGCATCCTTGGTATTTTCGTCGCCGACCTCACATTCGTCGCGCCGGGCGATTTGCCGCGTCCGGGCGAGACCGTTCTGGGCAAAGACTTTCGAATTGGCCCGGGCGGCAAAGGATCCAATCAAGCTATCGCCGCGCGCCGTGCGGGTGCCGAGGTCGTCCTGATCGCAAAGATCGGCAACGACACCTTTGGCAACATGGCCCACGAGCTCTACGCGACCGAGGGTGTCTCCGACATCGCACTCATCGAAAGCAAGACGCAACCGACGGGCGCTGCCGGCATTTTTGTTAGCGAAAACAGTGGGGAGAACACCATTATAGTGACCCCTGCAGCTGCGGGCGCCATAACGGTTTCCGAAGTCGAGGCGGCCGCGGAAGACATCGCTGCCTCGTCGGTCTTTCTCACCCAGTTCGAAGTCCCCCTCACAGTTGCGGAGATGGGACTTCGCCTAGCGCGCGAGGCGCGTGTCCTGACGATACTCAACCCCGCCCCTGCTGCGACGGTCGCGCCAGCCCTTTGGCCGTTCGTGGACATCGCAACTCCCAACCAAAACGAAGCCGAAGCATTGAGCGGCCAGTCCGTGCGTGGGCCGGAGGATGCCGGTGTAGCCGCGCGGTTTTTTTTGGACCAAGGCGTCGGTGCGGTCGCGATCACACTTGGCGCCGATGGTGCGTACCTGATGAGCGACACCCATGCAGAGCATATCCCGGCGTTACATGCAGGTGCCATTGTCGAGACGACAGGCGCTGGCGATTCGTTCAACGGCGCGATGGCCGCAGCGCTCGCCGAAGGTCAACCTCTAAGGGACGCCGTGCGGCTTGGGAACGCCGCCGGGGCCATCTCAATTACGCGTGCGGGGACGGCAATGTCGATGCCGAAACGCGCCGAAATAGACCGACTTCTCCAACAGACTTGACGCCAGATCTGCCATGACACGCAAGAAAATCCTCATCGATTGCGACCCCGGTCAAGATGACGCCGTAATGCTTCTGTTGGCGTTCGGCGCGCGCGACGTACTCGACATCACCGGGATCACCGCCGTGGCAGGCAACGTCCCGCTTTCTAAAACGCAGCGGAACACGCGGATCATATGTGAACTCGCCGGGGTCACCGACATTCCGGTGTTTGCCGGTTGCGAGCGCCCAATAATGCGCCACCTCGTCACGGCCGAAGAGGTGCACGGCCGTGAAGGAATCGATGGCACAGAAATATACGAGCCCAATATGCCACTTCAGAAGCAGCACGCTGTGGACTACATCGTCGAGACCCTCATGGGAACTGATGATGATTCGATCACGTTGGTTCCGACTGGGCCTCTAACAAACATCGGTATGGCCATTGCGCGCGAACCGGGCATTCTACCGAAGATCCGTGAGATCGTTCTTATGGGCGGTGCCATGCGGGAAGGTGGCAATACCACTCCGTCGGCCGAGTTCAACATCTACGTCGATCCGCATGCTGCCGACATCGTCTTTCGCAGCGGTCGTCCGATCGTCGCGATGCCACTCGACGTTACGCATCAAGTGGTCACGACGGCAGCCCGAACGGCCGCATTTTCAACAATAGGAAATCGTGTCGGCAAGTCGGTTCAGGCAATGATGGAATTCTATAACCGGTTCGACGAAGACAAGTACGGTACCGACGGCGGCCCACTACACGATCCGTGCACGATTGCCTATCTGCTAGACCCCACGTTGTTCGAAGGAAAGTTGGTGAACGTCACCGTCGAAACGCAATCAGAATTAACGATGGGCCAGACGGTCACCGATTTCTGGGGCGTTACGGAGCGCGCTCCTAATGCAACTTGGATTCACGGCGTCAATGCCGACGGATTCTTCGACCTCCTCAACACTCATCTCGCGCGACTACCCTAACTACCATTCCCCAACACTCGGCATTGAGGCCCACGGCTCTGCTTCGGGTAACGCGTTGCCGGCCTGGAGAAGTTCGACCGAAATATTGTCGGGAGAACGGACAAAGGCCATGCGCCCATCGCGCGGTGGCCGACTGATCGTCACGCCACCATCCATCAGGCGTTGGCACACCTCGTAGATGTCCTCGACCTGATACGCGAGGTGACCAAAATTTCGGCCACCATCGTAGGATTCCGGATCCCAGTTGTAAGTCAGTTCAACCTGAGCCGACTCGTCGCCCGGAGCGGCCAGAAAAATTAAGGAAAACTGCCCCTGTTCGCTCTCTATTCGGCGTACTTCCTGCAGGCCAAGTAGGGCGTAGAACTCGATTGAGGCGTCCACGTCGGTGACACGAACCATAGTGTGCAAGTACTTCACGGGAACTCCAGCGTACAGAGGTTGATCTCTGCATTATGGCTGCGGATTTCATAACCGCAAAAGCCAGGCGCGAAAATCACGAAATTTTCTATGCAAGACGTCCCAAATAACCTTCCGGTAAGTGTCGCTGCCTATGAAAAAAAGCTGCTCGAACTTGCCCTGACCGCATATCGGCACAACCACAGGACCACGGCCTTGGTTTTGCCGTACAACCAACTTAGCAATGACCTATGCAAACACGCACTTTTTCGTTCAATTTCGTCGGCCTGACACCCCGAATACCGTGGGTCGTGGCGGCTCTCAGTAGGGGCTTCGTTCCACTACTTTTCGTATACCGCGAACTCAACCAAACCAGTGTTACCCCCACTACTTTCAACGACGTCAAGATGCCGAGATTTGGCCTCAAGGTCCACCGCGAAGCGCTACGGTTTTGCCGCGTCCGGTAACTGAAACGGCGCCACCGTGCCGCCGTCATCTATCGTCAGAATAAATTTTAACGTCTGGGCAGTCCCGTCGCTCATCGACCGAGCTCATACTTCGATCTCACCAATTGACGACCGCTTGGGTAGCGATACGACGATGAATGCGCCATCGCCGTTCGACGACCACGCCGAACCATCAATCACATTGTTCGCTCCGCAAGGTCCGTCATTCCCCTGGTTGGACCAATTACTTGATACCTCGGTGACCTGCGCGCCCGCTGCTAACGATGCCAGGCTCATACAATCGCCTATGGTCGCAGCAACTGTGCGAAACGTTTGGGTTTCGCCGACGAAGACCTGGCCATCTGCAACAACGCCCTGGACATGGGAATGGTGTGTGCTGCTAGGTTGCAGCCCAGACAGTAACGGGTGGTGATCGTAATGATGTAGACCTCGGCTACGAGCCGAATCACCCCTTTGCAAGGCGCCGAGTGAACAGGCATGTTCACCTCCCCTTGAGCCGCCGGGATACCGCCATGACAAATCTTGGTTTGATCAACATCGCCACCGCCGTTGTGACGCTTGCTGCCGTTTTCGGTTACATCAATCACCGTTGGCTAAGATTTCCATCGACCATCGGCTTGGTCGTCATTGCCATGGTGTCGTCGCTCGGCGTCATTGCGATCGACGGAATCTTTCCGGCATTAGGGCTTCGCGATACGGCACGCGCGGCGTTTCTGCAGATCGACTTCCACGAAACGCTAATGGAAGGACTGCTGAGCTTCCTCCTATTTGCCGGAGCCCTTCACGTCAATCTTGACGAGTTGTTAGCGCGCAAATGGGCAATCAGCACGTTGGCTACCGTGGGTGTGTTGATCTCCACGGCATTGAATGCTGTCGGCATCTTTTATCTCTCGAGGCTCGTCGGGATCGACATGCCGTTTTCTTGGGCATTAGTCTTCGGTGCCCTGATATCGCCAACCGACCCAGTGGCCGTTCTTGGCATCCTCAAAACCGTCTCGGGTGTCCCGGACAGCTTGCGCGCTAAGATTGCCGGCGAAAGCTTATTCAATGACGGCGTTGGTGTTGTGGTGTTCACGATCTTGGTGGCTATAGCCGTCGGCAGTGGCCACAGCGGCGAGGCAATTGGCGCGTTGGATGTTGCCCAGTTGTTCGTGGTCGAGGCCGTGGGCGGTGCTGTACTCGGTCTTCTCACGGGCCTTGTCGCTTTTTACGCCATTAAGTCGATCGACGAATACAACTTAGAAATCTTGATCACACTCTCACTGGTAATGCTCACCTACGGGATCGCGGCGCTCCTGCATCTCTCCGGCCCCATCGCGGTTGTCGTCGCCGGCCTCCTCATGGGCAATCACGGCACCCGATTCGCGATGAGCGAAAAAACGCGGCAGCACGTTGAGATGTTTTGGAATCTGCTGGACGAAATTTTGAACGCTGCACTTTTCTTGCTCATCGGCTTCGAGGTCATCGCGCTGACTTTTGGCACACCCGAGCTGATTAGTATGGTGATCGCTATTCCGCTCGCCCTTGCAGCACGCTTCGTCTCAGTTTCGATTCCAATTACAGCGCTCGGATTGCGCCGAGAATTCACCAAAGGGGCGATTCCCGTCCTCACCTGGGGCGGATTGAAGGGTGGAATATCAGTGGCCCTTGCTCTGTCACTACCCGATGTCTCTGCGCGCGAGCCGATCCTCGCCATCACTTACGGCGTGGTTGTCTTCTCAATTATCGTGCAGGGCCTGTCGATTCGTCGGGTTGTGAAGTTGACGGTTCGCTAATACCAAATTGAAGATATGCGTGCGCCTCGCGCAACGAAGCCTCGACGCACTCTGGCGTGGCGCCGCGGGCGAGAATGAAACCGAGGTACCGGTTGCCTTCCGGTAGCGGCACAAGTGTTTCACCCCGAGGAATGCTTATCGTGACCTCATGGATGCCGGCGGTGAACTGCGCCTCTGCAACTCCATCGACATAGTCAAGGCGCCCCGCCGAAGGGATTGGAATCATCATGACACCGGCCGCCTGCGCCTCGCGTTCAGCTTCCACGTTCTCGCCCAAAGCGTGACGGACAATTAACTCTTCCAGAGTTATGCCGGTCCCAAAACGAAGTGTCCGACCGCACAATCCACCGATGGACCGCGCCGCAACTTCAAGGACGTAGGCGTGATGCCCGTCAAAACGAACTTCAGCGTGAATAGGTCCACTGCGCAGCCCAACTGCGCTAACCGCCGATGCGACAGCACGCTCAACCGCTTCTTGCTCGGACGAACCTAAGCGTGAGGGGGTCACATAGATCGTCTCTTCGAAGAACGGGCCGTTGAGCGGGTCGGGCTTGTCGAAAATCGCCAGCGTCTTGAGTGCCCCATTATCAAGCAGTCCCTCAAGCGCAACTTCGACCCCGGGCAAAAAGGACTCAACTAACACAGACCGGGACGCCGGGTTACGCAGAGCTGGATCTTCGACGCGAATGATTGTCGCAACGCGATCAAAAGCGGCGGTGAAGCCGACCTGGTCATCGGCGCGAACCACTCCCCGGCTGGCCGACATCGCAAGCGGCTTTACCACACATGGATATCCGACCCGGTTTTTCGCCGGCCCCTCGATCGGCAACACGTCAAAGCGTGCCTGAGGCAAGCCGGCCGCCGTGAGAACCTCGCGCAGGCGCCATTTGTTCCCAGCGGTCTCGATCGAATCGGGCCGGTTATG
>JAPKDI010000057.1 GCA_026421105.1 Alphaproteobacteria bacterium
GCCGGACCGTCTATTGTCACCGCCGCGACGATCCTCTTCGTTGTCTCGCTCCCCCTATCCCGTGCGCTATGGCGCGCATTGTTTTCCAAGCAGACTGAGGCTCATCGCCATGACCACTGACTTTACTGCCGCCGCCGCTGATATCACCGATTTGTTGGGGCTGAGCACACCACCGTTGGGGATTAGCTTTCACGCCGGCCCCGTTGAGGGCGTCGACGCCTACGGCGAAACCTACCCTGCGCAAACGGATGGCGGGCGGACCGGCGCTGTGCCGGCGGGATGCGTGTTTTGGATCAAGGCAGCGGACCGGACGTTTTCCACCGTGGCCGATGACCACGGTAATTGCAGTGTCGGTTCTCTCACGCACGGATTCCGCACTCTCGACGAGGTGGGCGGCAATGAGGATGTTGCGGCGCTCGTCGGAGCCGAGTGGGTCTCACCAGAAGTTTTTCCGCAGATCCCTGTGGTGAAGGAAAAACCCGAAGCGGTGGTTTACGGCCCGCTGGGCGACAGTACAGTGGCACCAGACGTTGTGTTCGTTCGACTGAACGGCAAGCAGGCGATGATGCTGCACGATGCCTGCCCCGATATAAAGTTCGAAGGGAAACCGCAATGCCACGTTATTCCAATGGCTAAAGATCAGGGCAAGATCGCGCTTAGCGTGGGATGCATGCTGAGCCGCGTGCGCACGGGCATGTCCAACAACGAAATGACCTGCGCTATTCCCGCAGCACGCCTGGGCGAGGTAATTAGCGCCCTGAGAACAGCTACGGCCGCAGACCGTCATGTTGCGGCGTATGCGGCACAGGACGCCAAACGCTTTAGCTGATCGGAACGGCGTTGGTGTCGCCCGCGTGGACGCCTCGCGGGGTGAGGGCTATCCTCGGAGGCAGGGAGAGCAACCCGTGGACGAGATTGAAACACCACCGGGCAAGAGCGCGGGAGATGAAAACTTCCCGGTCGGCTCATGGCTGTTACCAGCACGGCTGAGGCCGCATGTTGCTGCATTTTACCAGTTTGCCCGCGGTGCAGACGATATTGCCGACAATCCCGACCTAACGCCCCAAGTGAAAGTCGCGCAACTCGACCGCTTGGCCATGACACTTGGCGGCACCACGACGGATGATCATGCCGCCGGCATTGCGGAGAAGATGCGCGCGTCGCTGACGGCAACGGGTGTTACGGACCAACACTGCCTCGACCTATTGGATGCGTTTCGTCAAGACGCTACGCAGTCACGATATGAGGATTGGGAGGAGTTGATGGCGTATTGCGCGCGGTCTGCCGATCCCGTAGGTCGCTACTTGTTGGACCTGCACGGCGAGGATCCAGCGGAATATGCCGCTTCCGATCCGCTGTGTAGCGCATTGCAGATCATCAATCACCTGCAAGATGCGAAAGAGGACTACCGCACGCTTGATCGCGTCTACGTGCCGCTGGATTGGATGACGACAGAAGGACTTGATGTTGCAGCTCTCGGTAGCGCGGTATCCGATGCGCGACTGCGCGCCGTACTGAACCAATGTCTGGACCGGGTCGACGCGCTGCTTGAGCGGGCAAGGCCCCTGCCCCTTTTGTTGCGCAGCGGGCGCCTCGCTCTCGAGTCAGCGGTGATCTTATCATTGGCTCGTGATCTGGCAGCTGCTTTGCGCACCCAAGACCCGATTGCCGCGCGCGTTGCGCACGGGCGCACAGGATTTATCGTTCAAGCCAGCGCAGGCGTGCTTGGTGCGCTGGTTCGTCGTGCGCTACCGGGTCGTCCAGCGTCTCGCGTTGCGGCACCGCCACGATGACGCGCGACACACTTGCTGTGGTGCACGCTCATGTCAGGCAGATCGTTGATCGATCAGGCACGTCGTTTCGCTGGAGCATGAAAGTGCTTCCGCCTGATAAACGGCAGGCGATGTATGCGGTCTATGCGTTTTGCCGGGAGGTTGATGATATCGTCGACGAACCGGGGAATGTGACAGCCAAGGCAGATGCACTACGGGCCTGGCGTGCTGAGGTCGAAGCGGTCTATGGCGGATCGCCTGCGCTGCCAACAGGTCAGGCGCTCGCCGATCCCGTAAAAACCTTCGCGCTGCCCAAAGCTGCATTTCTCGACGTCATTGACGGGATGACGATGGACCTGGAAGGCGTGATGCGCGCGCCGAGCGAAGCTGACTTGCACCGCTATTGCGACCGAGTTGCGGGCGCAGTTGGGCGCCTCTCGCTGCCGATCTTTGGTGGCGCCGGGGACAATGCCGACGCGCTGGCGGCGGCGCTGGGTGAAGCGCTGCAGTACACCAACATCTTGCGTGACCTAGGTGAAGACATGCAGCTGAACCGATTGTACCTGCCGCGCGAGCACTTGGTGGCGCACGGGATTAAATCGGACGATCCCGCCACGGTGTTAGCGCATCAGAATATCGGCGCCGTATGTGAGGAGTTTGCCCAGTACGCGCGGCAACGCTTTGGCGAGAGCGCGGCATTGATTGCCCAAGGCGACGCCAAACGGTTGAAGCCGTGCCGCGTAATGATGGCCGTTTATCAACGCATTCTTGATGGGCTGGAAGCGCGCGGCTGGGGAAACCCCACCGCGCCGTTCCGTTTGTCCAGGCCCACGAAAGCGTGGATCGCTTTACGGCATGGGATTCTTTGATGGCTGAGGTTCACATCATCGGCGCCGGACTGGCCGGCCTTTCGTGCGCAGTTGCCCTGTGTCGCGCGGGTCGCGCTGTATCGCTTTACGAAACCGCCCCGCAGGCAGGCGGGCGGTGTCGGTCTTACTTTGATGACACGCTGGGTCGTCGCATCGATAACGGCAATCATTTGCTGATGAGCGGCAACGAGGCCGCGCTGGCCTACCTAGAGACGATCGGCGCAGGCGAAACGTTGACCGGGCCAGCGCAGGCCTCGTTTCCTTTTATCGATCTGGAGCGGGATGAGCGATGGGTGGTGCGCCCAGGGGCAAGCCCCCTACCCTGGTGGTTGCTGGTGCGCTCACGCCGAGTGCCGCGAACGCGGCTTCGCGACTACCGTTCGGGTCTTGGGCTCTTGTTTGCCGGAGCTACGGACACAGTGACAGACGCGCTGGACTGTGATGGCACGTTATACGCCCGGTTTTGGGAACCACTCGCGGTCGCAGCATTGAATTGCGACCCAAGCATCGGGGCCGCTGCACTTCTTCGACCGGTGTTGTTGCGCACGTTTGGGCGGGGCGCAGCATACTGCCGTCCTCTCGTCGCCGCACAAGGGTTGTCGGAAAGCTTTGTCGACCCGGCACTCACGTTCATCACCGCAAACGGCGGAAGGGTCCGCGTCGGTGCGTCACTCCGGGCCATCAACTGGAAAGATGATAAGCCCGAGGCGTTGCAGTTTGATACTGAGACCGTGACCGTCGCACCCAGGGATAAAGTGGTGATCGCGACGCCACCGACGAGCGCGCAGCGGCTACTACCAGGCCTTAAAGTACCCGAGGGCGCTACGGCGATCGTGAATGCGCATATGCGGTTCGATAAGGCGGTTGATTGGCCGTGGGAAGCGCCGTTGGTAGGATTGATCGGTGGGACCGCGCAGTGGATGTTTCATCGCGACGACGTTGTCAGTGTGACCGTGAGTGGGGCAGACGCGCTGGCCGAAAAATCGGCCGACGACATTGCAGCGCTGCTGTGGTGCGACGTAGCACAGGCATTAGGACAGGACAAAGCTAATCCGCCAGTAATCCGGGTGATCAAGGAAAAGCGCGCAACGTTTCTGCAGTCGCCAGAACAGGTTTCGCGGCGGCCGGGCGCACGCACGCGCTGGCCGGGTGTGTTTTTGGCCGGTGACTGGACGGATACCGGGCTGCCGGCCACGATCGAAGGCGCAATTATTAGCGGCAATCAGGCGGCGATTGCCGCTATGACTAGATGATTGAGCGATTGCTTAGTTGGGGCAGTTTCCATTGGCTTTATCGCCAACCTGCGGGCCACGTGATTATCCTATGACGGCCGCCGAATCAATGGAACGTCATCTTTGCCCGATCAAGCGCGGGCCGGCGCCTCAGTCGTTTCGTTATAGCCAAGCGCGGTGAGTGCGGTCGTGACAATTTGTGGCGCATTCAAGCAGGCGAGATCGTATTGCGTTTCGGGCTTGTCATGATCAATGAAAAAATCGGGTAAGCACATCGGACGGAACTTGGCGCCAGCCTCAAGCAGGCCCTCGCGCGCCAAGAAGTGCATCACGAGCGTTGCGAAACCACCCATGGCACCGTCTTCGAGCGTGATCATCACTTCATGCTCGGCAGCAACGCGGCGGGTCACGTCTTCGTCGAAGGGCTTCGCGAAACGCGCATCGACGACCGTGGTTGAGAGACCGCGCGCTTGCAAAATGTCGGCGGCCTTGAGCGCTTCAGCGAGGCGCGTACCGTAGGACAAAATGGCAACCTTGGTGCCCTCACGCACAACGCGCGCCTTGCCAATGGGGAGCGGTGTGCCCTTGTCGGGTAACTCAACTCCAACCGACTCTCCGCGTGGGTAGCGAATAGCCGACGGACCGTCATCAATCTGCGCGGCGGTCGCAACCATGTGCATCAACTCTGCCTCGTCACTCGGCGCCATGAGTACAAAGTTTGGTAGGCTCGCAAGAAATCCGATGTCGTAGGAACCCTGATGGGTGACCCCATCGGCCCCAACCATGCCAGCGCGGTCCATCGCAAAACGCACAGGCAGGCGTTGGATGGCCACGTCGTGGACGATTTGATCATACGCACGCTGCAGGAACGTCGAGTAGATAGTGGCGAAAGGTTTGAGGCCGTCTGCCGCCATTCCGGCGCAAAACGTGACGCCATGTTGTTCGGCGATGCCAACATCAAAGCTGCGCTCAGGAAACCGCTCAGAGAATTTGTCGATTCCCGTGCCGGTAGGCATGGCGGCCGTGACCGCGACGATGCGGTCGTCCTGCTCTGCTTCTGCAATTAAGGCTTTGGCGTAGACGTTGGTGTAGCTCGGCGCGCCGGCGGCAGGCTTCAACTGTTTACCAGTGACCACGTCGAACTTGGAGACACCGTGGTATTTGTCGGCGGCGTTTTCGGCCGGGTCGTAGCCTTTACCCTTTTGGGTGACGACATGGACCAAGATCGGTCCTTCGCTGCGTGAGCTTTTGGCATTGCGCAGAACCGGTAACAAGTGATCGAGATTGTGACCATCGATCGGACCGACGTAATAAAACCCCAACTCTTCAAACAAGGTGCCGCCAGTTAGCATGCCGCGAGCGTATTCCTCAGCGCGACGTGCGGCATTTTCGAACGGGCGCGGAAATTTCTTGGCAAGGACGCGACCGAGGTGCCGCATCGACCGATAAGGTTTGGCCGAGATCAGTCGGGCAAGATAGGCGCTCATCGCGCCAACTGGCGGTGCAATCGACATATCATTGTCGTTGAGGATTACGATCAAACGGCTTTTGTTAGCGCCTGCATTGTTCATCGCCTCATACGCCATGCCGGCGCTCATCGCGCCATCCCCGATGACCGCAACAACATCGTTGTCAGCGCCACGGAGGTCGCGCGCAACGGCAAAGCCGAGGCCCGCAGAGATCGAGGTAGAGCTATGC
The DNA here is from genome assembly GCA_026421105.1 of Alphaproteobacteria bacterium. The sequence continues at coordinate 5,572 of JAPKDI010000057.1, forward strand.
GCTGCGCCGAAGGGATCGTACTCGCTTTCGCGGCGACTGGTGAAGCCGGACAGCCCGCCTCCTTGCCGCAATGTGCGAATACGATCACGTCGGCCGGTGAGAATCTTATGTGGGTAAGCCTGATGGCCAACATCCCACAGAATTTTATCGTCGGGGGTATCAAAGATGTAGTGCAATGCCACGGTGAGTTCGACTACGCCGAGCCCCGCGCCAAGATGGCCACCGGTATTTGACACCGCATCGATCATTTCCTGGCGCAACTCGTCGGCCACTTGCCGCAATTTATTCTCGGGGAGTTTCCGAAGGTCGGCCGGGAGCGCGATCGTATCTAGTAGCGGCGTTTTGTCGTTCTCACTCACGCGTGTTCCTTAATCCCCACCGCAGGCTTAGCTAGCGCTGCTTTAGGTTTTGTCCTTGGTAATAGTGGCGGCATCGCGAACCAGATCATCGAATACGTAGACTGCCGGGCGCCGCCCGTCGAGGGCGATTTCAGGCGCCATGGACCCCTCGGCCTAGGGTCCACGGAGCGCTGCAACCACAATTTGAAGGATTCCGGCCCGCATCGGCGACCGCCGTCGGCTCATAGCAGCAATGGGCTATACAATTAGTGCATTTTGCACAATTCCGGTGCCCTACGCCTCCCAATCCGTCTCGGCCATGAAGACCTAGAAGGTTTCGGCGCAACCCTCATTCGGCAGCTAATCCGGGCGCGCACACCGCATTGCCGAGGCCATTTTATGGCATGGCGGTCGGGCAGAACGTGCGCGTGAAGCGTTTCATACACTGCCCGCCGCCAAGTGCGACGACCTGATAGTTTTTCTAGGTTCGCTTTAGACCGGGCAAAAGTTGCGGGCGCGGGTGGGATCGGTTGTTATCGCGCTCCACCCTGCCGACAGGAGCTGAGCGTGGCCTTAGACCCCGAAACCTTCATCCAGTTGCGCGACAGCGTGCGCCGGTTTGTCCGCGAACGGTTGGTGCCGCACGAAGCCGAGGTTGATAATAACAACGAGATCCCGGAGACACTGCTCAAGGAGATGCGCGAGCTCGGCCTGTACGGACTGACTATCCCACCTGAGTACGGTGGTTTGGGGCTGAACAGCGTGGAAGAGGTCCAGATCGCCTTTGAGTTAGGTTGGACGTCGCCGGCTTTTCGCTCGGCGTTCGGCACCAATGTCGGGATTGGGTCACAAGGCATCGTGTTGGACGGCACCGATGCCCAGTGCGATGCCTACCTGCCACGCTTGGCGAGTGGCGAGATCACCAGTTCCTTTGCGTTGACGGAGCCTGACTCGGGCTCGGATGCCGGGGCGCTGCGCACCAGCGCCCGGCGCGACGGAGACGACTACATCATTAACGGTACAAAGCGTTTCATTACAAACTCACCGCGAGCCGGGTTGTTCACGCTGATGGCGCGCACCAACCCTGACGAGAACGGCGCGCGCGGCGTTTCGGCGTTTCTGGTCGAAGCACCACGGCCTGGCCTGACAATTGGAAAACCGGACAAGAAGATGGGCCAACACGGCAGCTTGACGGCTGATGTAATCTTCGACGATTGCCGCGTACCGGCGTCTGCTTTGCTTGGCGGCGTCGAGGGCCAAGGCTTTAAGACCGCGATGAAAGTGTTGGATCGCGGAAGGCTTCACATCGCGGCTGTGGCCACCGGCATTGCCGAACGGTTGGTCAACCAAGCGACTAGATACGCTATGGAGCGCCAGCAGTTCGGCAAACCGATTGCTGAGTTCCAACTCGTGCAAGCCATGCTGGCTGACAGCCGCACTGAATCGTACGCCGCACGAACGATGATTGAGGACGCGGC